>CACIWU010000006.1 GCA_902590435.1 uncultured SAR324 cluster bacterium
TATATATTAAATCAAATTAATATTTTAAAATTCTTCAATACCACCTCATAGTTTCATTTTTTACGTTCCAGAAAAAGTATTTTAATAATGAATTATCTGTGATAATATTCGCGTAACACGTTGACATATAACTTTATTAGGAGAGGTAAAATGAATATTTGTATAGTGTCCACATACAGCTGCACTTTTGAAGAATTCTCTGCAATCTTAGATGAGTATGAAGATACTTTTAAAGAATTTATTACAGAGTATGAGTTGGTGAAAGTAAATGACCATAAATCAATTATGATGTGTCATTGTACAGACATGGAAGCCATGGGAGAAATGATGTCATCACCAGAGATGAAAGAGTGGGACAAAGAAAATAACTGCGTTGATATTGTCTACTCACTTGAAAAAATTAATTAGTTGGGACATATGGTTTTTTTCAAGCCTTGATAATAAGTAGATTAAAGGCAAGAATATTGAAGTGGTGGAGGTGTCGTCCACCACTTTTGCTGATATCATTGAATAAATTCTAATATATTTAATTTGTGCCTCCCAGACTGTCTTCTTTGAAGAGCTTTGAAACAATAATTTGTTTCTAATTTGATAATATATATATAAAATCAAATTAACACGGCTTTGTCCGTGCTTATAGTAATTATTATGCGTTCAATACCGTTAGCTATTTGCAACTTTTGGGTAAATACTTGTATACACCAAAAATAAGATATAAAGTTAAAAAATACACCCACAAGATAGGTGAAATATATTCTAAAAATGGAGATTTCTGCTTGGAGGTGTCATTAGGAGAGTATAAAATTATTACCAAACTGAAACTTGATTTGTTTTTCCATTTGGTCATGTAATTGATTTCTGTCTAAGATAGTTTCTTGATATAATTCTAATCTTTTTTGAATGGGGATTGATAGAAAATTAAAATTAGTTTAAAAATTTTTCCTGAATGCCAATAAAAGTAATTATAAAATTTTTTAAAAAAGGATTAGAGTCTCGTGCTATTACTTTTTCAACTAATCACCAAATTAAGATAGTTGAAATGTGGATTAAAACAAAAGATTGGGATTTTGATGATTGTGAAGGTAGTTGGGAAATAGAAGGTGTTTCATATAATGATGATGGTAAAACAGATAATTGTGTTTGGGATGGAATTATTAATAAATGGATGTTGGAAAGGAATACATGAAAAATCAATAAAAAACATAATTCGATAACTACAAGATTCCAAGAGATTGTATGGATTGGAAGGAAAATCTTTTAAAAATTAAATTAAAAATTTTATCATTTTCAACATTAATGATTTAATATATATTAAATCATTAAATTACTTTTTTATTATAAAGTTTGCAACTAATGTTTATTTCTTTATCCAAGTACCATTCAATTATTTTCCATGATTGTAAAAGATTAAACAAAATTGGTCTATTTTTTTAACAAAAGAGTGAGGAAGTTTCCGTCTTTACTTGAATGTTCTTCTATAATTTGCATTCCTGATGAAGTAACAATGTCAATCAGGGTATTACGATCATATTTGTATGACCAACTCATCTCAATATTCGTATTTGATGAAAGCCTTACGGTCTCTCCGGCTAGCATAATTTTTAAATCTCGAGATACATGAAATTGTTTTCGAATTCTATATAATCCCTGCATGCGTCTATCAAGATCGGTGTCTATTTTTAAAATCCCATCATCTGGCTCTGAAAGTCCAACACTGCTAAGAGGACCAAAGGCGAACTTTCGATTAATAGGGTTATCGTAACCTGCTATAGTTTCAGTTTGATTAAAAATTTCTCCATCTAATATAAGAAAGTCACCATTCTGCATGATCTTATCCAGTTTTTTGGCAAATTCCAATGGATCAAAAGCCCCCAATGTATTACCTAGAATCATGAATAGTCGTGTTTTTTTATCTAGAATGTTTTGCATATCTTGAAGATGAGCATCGTTATTTAAATCTGCTTTTAATCCACAGCATGAAAAGTTTTTTTCTTTGGCACTCTTACAAGCAATTTCAAGCAACCCTTGACTAGAATCCACAGGTAGATAATTTAAAAATTTCCCTTGTTTTTTAAGCTCTTCCAAAATCAAAAAATCTTTAGTACCTTGACCAGCTCCAAGGCTTATCAACTCTGCAGGTCCAGAAGGTAATCTAGATACTAGATTTGCTGCTTGTTCTTCAAGCACAGAATGAGATCGTATATAATTTCTATATTCCCCATCTCCGCAAAGATTTATCCAAGCTCTAACCGATAGTGGGAACCAGTAAAAAAATTTTTCAGGGAGATCATGTCTTTTTAAGGCCTCCAAAAAATCTTGAGCTATCTGTTCTTCGCTTAACAATATATCGATATGGATCATGTTCTAGTTTTCATAGATTTACAAATATAAATATTAAATTTTATTATCTCATTAATTGAAAACACTTGAAAGAAAATTTCAAAGTTATATTGGTTTTCAAACTACATAAATTTTTATATTTTTCTAATTGTATCATTTAAGAAATTATATTTTAAATCAAGTGAGGAGTTTACGTAATTCTTCTACTGATTGAACAGGGATTTTACATGATTTATTTTGGCAGACATAGGCAGTTGCAATATCATTAACCATCGATCTCCCTGATGTAAGTGGGATGATTTTTTCCGTTTCTATATTTTTACCGTTTTCCAGAAAAGAAACTACTATATTTGGATGATATCCTCTCCGCAGCTCGGCTAATAAAAGGTCTGTTTTATCTTCACCACGTATTCCAGAAATGACAATTTCTTTTGGCTGTGAAAGACTGAAATGTAAGCCGCCCAGCATTGCGGAAAAGCTAACTCCAGCTTGTTCCATCTGTATAGCAAAACTTTGAAAGATTCTCTGCGCATCCTCATGAAACTTTGAAGAAAGACCATAAGCATGAAGTCTCAGAAACGCATGAGCTAGACTACTGTTACCAGAAGGTTCTACGCCATCATAACCTTCGGCATTACGTGTAAGCAAAACTTCTCCGTCATTTCCTGAGTCAAAATAAGGTCCATCAGCGTTTCGAAAAAGGCGATTAGTTTCTTTTGATAATTCAGTTGCTTTTAAAAACCATGCAGTATCATAAGTAGTTTCGTAGAGGTCTAAACAGGATACAGTAAGTTGGGCATAGTCACAAAGGTATGCTGGGAATCTAGATTCTCCTTGACGCCATCGACGCAATAATCTACCGGTATTATCGAATAAATTATTGAAAATAAAATTAGCAGCACGAGTTGCCTTTTTTTCAAATTCAGCATCGTTTAAAACACGAGATGCTCGAGCAAAGGAAGAAATCATCAAAGCATTCCACGAAGTTAAAACTTTATCATCCAAAAAAGGGCGTATACGTTTGGAACGAACAGTCATTAATTTTTTACGAGCAGTTTGTATTTTACCCTGCATTTCTTTAAGAGTTATCCGAAATCTTTTGGCTACAAATTCATCGGAATACTTGCGATTTAGAATACTACTTCCTTCAAAATTCCCATCCTTTGAAATGTCCCAGAAAAAGCATGCTAATTCTCCAATTTCCTTACCTAAAATTTCTATGACTTCTGCTTGAGACCAGATATAAAATTTACCTTCGACACCTTCACTGTCAGCGTCTTCTGCTGAAAAGAAAGCACCTTCTGAAGAAGTCATATCTCGCGAAATATAATCTAGAACATCTCGAATAATGGTTTCATATAGATGATTTTTTGTGATTTGGAAAGTTTCGATTAAGGCCCAGACAAATAAAGAATTGTCGTAAAGCATTTTCTCGAAATGTGGGACAAGCCATTCATAATCTGTACTGTAACGACTTATTCCTCCACCAAGTTGATCATAAATTCCACCCGCAAACATTTTTTGTAAAGTTTTTTCAACCATTTCAAGGGAATGAGCTTCACCTGTTCTTTTATAATTCCGAAGCAAAAGCATCAATCCCATACTTGGTGGAAACTTATTTTGAGGTTGATGATTGAAACCACCGTTTATTGAATCAAAAGCATCCCTAAATTGAGAAACTGTTTTTTCTTCTATTTCCCAGTTAAATTCAATAAATTCGGTAGTGGGAGGAACAGCTATTTTTTCTAAATGAGAAGTCAGCTGATTGGCAGTTAAAAATATTTTTTCACGTTCATCTTTCCATACTTTGGCTAGGCTTTCCAACATTTCCCTGAAAGATATTCTCCCATACATTGGTTGAGGAGGGAAATAGGTTCCGCCAGTAACTGGCTTACCTTCCGGAGTTATAAACATATTCAGTGGCCACCCGCCTTGCTGTCCTAGAGCGTGAAGTGCATCCATGTAAATTTTATCGACATCCGGACGTTCTTCTCTGTCTACTTTAACAGATACAAAATGAGCATTTAGAAATTCAGCTAATTCTGAATCTTCAAATGATTCTCTTTCCATTACATGACACCAGTGGCATGTCGCATAGCCGATGCTGATCAACAATAATTTATCTTCATTTTTAGCTTTTTGAAAAGCGATCTCCCCCCATGGATGCCAGTCAACAGGATTATGAGCATGCTGGAGAAGGTAAGGACTTTTTTCTTTTATCAGTTTATTACTGAAAGAATAGATTGTCATTTTATCAAAGGCTAAATTTTCATTTTTGTCTCTTATCTATTTTTTCTTCCAAGATAAATAATTTACTTTTCTCTTTTATCATTTATGACTGTAATTCGATGCATATGTCTAAAATTTGGCAAGTAGTCACAAATAGCATAATGCTGAGTTATTCGATTATCCCAAATAGCTAAAGAGTTATTTTCCCAGTGGAATCTAACTTGAAATTCAGGCTTTGTCATATGTTTAAATAAAAATTGCAGTATATGATCACTTGATCCTTGACTCTCATTTACGATATTACGGGTAAAGGATTGGTTTATATTTAAATATTTCAGACCTGAAACAGGATGTGTTTCAATCACTTTATGAACAGCAGAACCAACTTTTTTTAATGCATTATTTACAGAATCAACACCACCTTCTTTATAAAAATCATTCCTGAATGTACCCATATCGTGGATTGCTTCTAACCCTTCTAAGTCCTTTTTCCAGCCTTCTGGCAGGCTATCATAAGCAGCACTCATGCTTGCCCAAAGTGTATCACCACCAATTTTAGGAACACTAACAGCGTGAAGAATGCTCGCAAATGGAGGGTTAGATTTAAAAGTAAAATCTTTATGCCAATCATTTGTATCCGGCATTTTGTTTGAGTAATTCTTTAATAAAACTATGCTTTGAAAGCCTTCTACATGAGGATAAACAGGGTGACCAGGATCTATGTCACCAAAACTATTTGCTAATTTGAGATGAGATTCAGGTTTAATATTTTGTTCTCTAAAAAAAATAACTTGATACCTAATCAGTGCATTGTATATGTTTTCAACAGTTTCACTATTTAGATCTTTGCATAGAGAAACTCCTGAAATTTCTGCACCAATTGCAGGAGTAATTGCTTCAACTTTTAACATTTTCTGGCCATCTAACAGCTTGTTTTGGGAGTAACAAAATTATACAAAACAAATCTAGATTGTATCATTAGTTTGAAAATGATTAATTATATAATAAATCAAAAAATTTATTCATCTTTGGAAAATACCTATTTATATTCCCAATGTAAAATACCATATCACATGCATTTCAGAATCTTTTATCTGCAAAATTTATAAAAAAATATAAATACTTTTCTATTCTCCTATTAAATCTTTCCACCATTTTTCAAAGACATTTTGACTTTCGGTTGATACTAATTGACCAAGTTTTGGAGTCATTAGTTTAATTCCGTATTTTTCTGTATATTTTTCAATTTCCTCAACTGGCTCAAACCAATCATGTAGAGATAGATTGAACATTCCCCAATGAATTGGAACCATAGCTTTGCCATTTAGGTCCAGAACAGCTCGTACAGCTTCTTCAGGCATATTATGAACTTCACGCCATCTTTCATTGTATTGACCACTATCAATAAAAGCTAAATCAAATGGCCCATATTTGTCTCCAATTCTTTTGTAATGAATATCGTAACCGGAATCACCATTGAAGTAAAAACTGTTAGATTCAGTTTTAACTATCCACGAAGCCCAAAGAGTTTTAGAAACCTTAATGGTTCCTAATCTTCCAGAAAAGTGTTGTGCTGGAGTACAAATAAAAGTTATTCCTTCAAATTCTAATTTGCCCCACCAATCTTTTTCAAACAATTTTGATTCATGTATACCCCATCTTTTCAAATGAGAGGTTACTCCTAGAGGAGCAATAAATTTTACATCTTTTTTCTTGAAGAAGAGCATTGTGTCCATGTCTAAGTGATCATAATGATCATGTGAAATTAAAACGTAATCAATTTGCGGCAAATCTCGAAGTTTTAAAACTGGTGGTTGAAATCGCTCTACAAGAAAGCTAACAGGCGACGCTGCTTTAGAAAAAACAGGATCTATAAGAATAATAGTATTATTTATATTAACCAAAAGAGAGGAGTGTCCAAACCATATGAATTTGATATCTTCGGTATCCTTCAAAAATTCTTTTATGTTCGGGGGGTTAACTTCTGGGAGCTTAGTTTTAGGAACAGTTACTGCGGAGTTAAAAAAATAATTATTGGAAATTCTTTTTTTAGTATTATCCCAAAATGAGTCTTTTTCCCTCATCTTATCAAAAATATTTTCTATCCTATTCATGAATCTTTCTTTTTCTTTGTCGTAATTAGGTGATTGTTTTATTTTTTCTAGATGTTCCCCACTGGGATTTTCTCCAAATTGAGAACAAGACGTTAGGAAAAATAATATACTCAAAATAATTAGAAAACTTTTATTCATATTTTTTTAAAAAATCTTTATTAAGACATGTAATAAAATTATTTGTTATCCATATAGTTAATTCCTTGCCAATTTTCAGAATCCCAACCACTAGAGAGAATTTTTTGACAACGGGCAACGTATAGTTCACCCACATGGTCTTCAGGAAATTTTTCAAGATATTTTCTAAACAATTCTAAGGCATTTTCAAACTTCTGATTTTGGTAAAGTTCAAAACATTTTTTAAAGTTTGGAAGCATAGAAATCTTTATTTTCCTTAAATCTGGAGTCTCCCCATTCAATACCTCGTGAACCATTATAGGTTTTACTTTCCCTTTTACAGCAACCTTGTCAATTAAACGCGTTTCAAAAATTGAATCTTCAATCTTTAAAAGAGTTTCACCACTGATAAGTAGGGGAGTTTTGTAAAGTTTAGTAAGACCTTCCAACCTTGCAGCAATATTTACTGCATCACTAATTACTGATCCTTCCATTCGATCTGATTCACCTAGAGTACCTAACATCATCATCCCCGTATTAACTCCTATTCCTATTCGAATGGGATCATTACCTTCTCTAATTCTTACTTTATTGTATTCTCGAAGTGCATCAAGCATTTTTACTGAAGTTCTTACTGCGTCGTCAGGAGATTTTTCAAAAAGTGCCATGATAGCGTCACCTATAAACTTATCTATGTACCCATTATTTTCCCGGACAATTGGTCCCATTTTGCTTAGATATGTATTTACGAATTTAAAATTTTCTTCAGGTAACATTGATTCAGAAAGAGAAGTAAATGAACGAATATCAGAAAAAAGGATACTCATTTCCTTTTGAACTTGATCTCCTAACTGAACGTCAAGGATGCTATCTTTGTTTAGGTTTGTGAGAAGCTGTTTTGGAACGAAACGTTGATAAGCTTCTGTCAGGAGCATTTGTTGTTCTAGAGCAAAATTCTTCAAATCGTTAATACTTTGAGCTACAGCAAATCCGAAAGTTATGAACATTGACAAAAATAATAGACCTCCCGCAGTAGAAATTGTTAACATGAATTTCCAATTAAATCCATCAAATAGAAGATAAACTGCTAAACCAATAGGTAAAACTAAAAAAGGTAAAATAAAAGAAAGACAGAGATAACCAGCTGCAGAATTTCCTTTTTTCCACTGGACAAAGGAAATAATAATTGAAAGGATCAGCAACAATACAAATGGTATAATTGTGTAATGGAATTTTATAATTCCTGGTCCTAAATTGTCTGGAGGGAATTTTATTAAGTCTAGGTTTTCTTCATGTGGCCAACTTAAAGAAGTACAAAAGTTGAGAATTATTATTAATCCATAAAAAGTAACTCCAAGCAAAAATAATTTGTTTATTTTTGGGAAATTTTGCTTTAGATTTAGTGCTTTCTTAAAAAATGTTATTAAAAATACAAATAATAAGCCCTGAAATACAAATAGTATTTCACTAATTGCAAACCAGCGAGAAAGCCCCAGATACATTCCATTTGATTGAGTAAAAAAAACTAATGCTGATGCTTGTATCAAGGAAAGGAAAAGCCAAAGATAATTACCTTTTGAAACAAGATAAATGAAAAAATAATATAATCCGAAAGATATAGCAACAGCAATGAATCCAATATTACTTGAGAATCTTACTAATTCTCTAAGTCTAATGTCTTTCCACAATCCTATTGTCATTCGGTCAAGACCATTAACCATGGCATAATAGCGGTCAAATGGTTTACTTCTGAAAAAGTTATAGATTATCGTATTCTCATTTTTAGGCATTAAAATCCTGTATTGTGCTCCTATATGTTCTTGTCCTACAAAATTATGTTCTCGGTGCTTCCAATAAGGGAATTCTTTCACTCCTAATGAGTTTTTTACATATAGCTTTTTCTCCATATTCCAATTGTGATTTAGACCAATGACATTTGATTCTAAATTGTTCCTTACGATAAACTTAACCCAATATCCATCAACTATAGATTGAGCATTTAACAATTTTTTTGTCCATGTAGCATTCTCTAGTACTTCAAAAGGTATTTTATAATCTAAACCTTCAAGAAATGTTAAATTATTTGCAGGGATAGTTTCTAGTATTGTGGTATCTAACAAAAATGGATCTTGTGCAAAAGTATTTTTACTACTAACAAAAAATATTAATGTTAATATTAGCAAAATTAATTTTTTTGTTAGAAAAAATTCCAAATATTTTATCATTATTCAAATATTAAAAATCTACTAAGTAAAAAAAATGATCATAAAAGATCTTGCTTAAGAATGAAAATACCAAAAATTAGTTTCAAGGCAAAAATAGAGAAATGGTGGAGGTGGCGGGAATCGAGCCCGCTACACCAAAGTGCATACAATTATTTTATATTATTAAATATAATTAGGCTGAGAAAATACTTAATGGGACAGAGTAATTTGATAAATTTATAATTTTTTGATTTAAATAATTACTTCAAATCCTTCAAATTGAGGATGTTCAAGATAAATATCACTATGTGCTCCTGCTCCTTTATGTGCTTTCCTAAAAGCTTCTGATTTAGTCCAATTCTCAAAATCCTTTCTGGATTCCCAAGTTGAGTGAGAAGCATATAAAGTGTGAGTTTCTTCAGTTTTGCCTTTTATTAAATTAAATTCAATAAAACCTGGTACATTATTAAGATGTGTTTCTCTTTTTGTCCAAATATTTTCAAATTCAATCTCTCTGTTAATGTTAATTTTAAACCGGTTCATTGCTATAAATTTCATTTTTTCTATTATAAATAAATAAATATTAAATCAAAAAATCAGCTTAGATAAGCTTATTATTTCTGAAATTTGCTTCGTGCCTGCCAGTACTGAGGGAACATAATCACATACAAAATACGATTCCCAAAAAAATTAATCTTTGAGAGGTATAATAACAGTCGACTCGACATCGGCTCCTGCTTCAATCCTTTTTTGAAGAATATCTGGTCTGGTTAACCATTCTCTCCCTTTTTCCATTGATTCAAATTCCAAGATCATGTGAACTTTTTTTTCATCGATGTCACAACCCTTGTAAATAAATTGCATTCCGGCTACTGATACCATTTCAGAGTTCAGATCCTCTGCCATTTCATTCCAAGTATCCCATCCTTTTTTTATATTAACTGATACATATGCTTTCATAATGATCTTTCATAGTAAGAGATTAATAGTTGTTATCTTGCCTCATATTGATTTATTATATATTAAATCAAATAGCCATTTACTCTTGCAAACCATATTATTATTTGTGGTAAAATAAAACCTTACAATCTATTAATACGTTTTACTCTATCACTTGGAGGAGAGTGATTTTAAAATTAGATCTTATGGCGGAGAGTATCACTCAAGTGTGACTTAAGTAGCTAATTTTTAATCTACGAACTCCATTATTTCTGAAACGGCTTCAATTCCTGTCAAGGCACAGAGTTCGTCTATGTCTGGTCTTGCCCCTGCAACTCCAACTCCACCATAAAAATTTCCAGCAAAAATTATAGGAACCCCACCAACAATTAGAAGTATATCTGGAGCAAAGCTCAAATCACTCCTTCTAGGTGCTATTTCTGAAGTTTTCGTGCGTAAGGTTGCGGATGAGAATGCCTTTTGCTTGCTAACTTTAATTGTGTGTACACCGGAAAGTGGATTTCTCAGAAAAGCAGCAAGATTTCCGTTACGATCCACTACTGCAGCAGAGACCAAATACCCGCGCTTGACACAATCTTCAACAGCAGCATGAACTATTTTATGAGCGATATGGTGCGCTAGAACCCTAAGTTGAATAATTGGTTCTTTTTCGTCAGGAAATGATTTTAATGGCAATAAAAGCAAAAGTAAAAAAAGAAATTGTTTTTTTATGCTATACAAAATATTAACTCCTAGATTTATGTTGATACATCAGCAAGGTAAGTCGAAAATTAGTGGTATGGTGGAGGTGGCGGGAATCGAACCCGCGTCTTACTTAGTTTCCAAATGGGCTTCTACAAGTTTAGTTGGAATTTTTCAAATTCTTCAGAAATGTTGGCAACCAACCTCCTCAATCTGAAATACCTCCTTAAATCTCGCTAAAGCTATGGAGGATAACAGTAGCTAGCCTGACTTAAATGACATCCTTCGTCACGTTTCAGGCAAACACAACGAAGAACGCCTACTTCAACTATGCCGCAAGAGCGACAGGAGCAGGTGAATAGTCAGCGTTGTTTGCAGCTAACATTTTAATGATCGTTTTTACGTGACCCCGATCATTACCCACGACTTGCTTCCCAAATTTTCCACTAGCAATCGAAATCCATGACACCCCCATTAACTGATGAGGAACAATTTTGAAAATTATATTTTTTAATATTAATCCTTTTATAAAAACTCTGCAACTTTTTTTCTTTATTATGAAAAGATCTTTCTAAAATTTTGAAAATTAACTATTAAAAAGATTTTTTGAATTATATTTTTCACGTAAATTATTTTAAAATATGTAAAAAAATGTTTTTATTTATACAAGGTTTTTCTAAAATGATTTGTAGACAGATTAATTTTATGAATTTTTTTAAAAAAAGAATTGTATTTTAGAACTTAAAAAAAATAACTAATTTTTATGTGCGCTGGCAACCGCTTTTTCAGCGGCTTCTCCAATCCCATCAGTTAAAATTAAATTATCTTTTAATTTTGAATTTTTAACTAGCATATGAGCTTTTTTAGAGTTAGTTCCTTCTAAACGAATAACTACAGGTATTTTTAAGTTAACTTTTTTGAAAGCTGAGATAATTCCAGCGGCAACCATATCACAACGGACAATACCGCCAAAAATATTGATAAGAATGCACTTTACATTCTTATCCTTTGAGATAATTCTAAATGCTTTTTCAACAGTTTCTTGATTCGCTGTCCCACCAACATCTAGAAAGTTAGCAGGATCTCCACCAAATGATTTTATTATATCCATTGTAGCCATAGCAAGGCCAGCTCCATTAACCATACATCCAATGTTACCCTCTAATTTGATGTAGTTGAGATTATGCTCGCTTGCCTCTATTTCAAGATTATTTTCTTCATCTTTATCTCTTAATTCCTGGTGATTGATATGACGATATGCAGCATTATCATCAAAGGTTATTTTTGCATCCAGAGCGATAACTCTATTATCTCTAGTCAGTACAAGAGGATTTATTTCAAGCAAAGAGCAGTCCTCTTTTACGAATGCTTCATAAAGTTTTAAAAAAATTGAGGCACATGGTCGAATGAATTTGAAATTAATTTCATTTATTTTTAAATGGAAGACTAATTCATTTGCTTGGTGTTGTCTCAATCCAGTTACTGGATCTATGAATATTTTAAATATTTTTTCTGGTGTATTTTTAGCAACTTCTTCAATGTCCATTCCTCCTTCTGTAGATGCCAGAAGGACAATACAATGATTACCTCTGTCTACAAGAACAGAACAATATAGTTCTTGAACTATATTGATACTTTCTTCTATAAGCAACTGTTTAACTTTTTGACCATTTGAATCTGTTTGATTTGTAACCAATTGCATTCCAAGAATTTTCTGGGCATTTTCTCTAACATGGTTTATATTTTTACAAACCTTAATTCCACCACCTTTACCTCTCCCTCCGGCATGGATTTGAGCTTTAACGACGCATGGAGATTTTGTGAAAATTTCCTCAGCAATATTTGAAGCTTCATCAACTGAAAAAGAGACTCTCCCCCGAGGTACAGTTATTCCATATTTTTGTAAAATTTGTTTTGCCTGAAATTCATGAATCTTCATAGTTACTCTATAATTTAGTTGAGCAAATCTTTTATAGCTTCTCGTTCCATTTCTAACTCTGACTTTGTCGCTTCAATTTTTTCTTGAGAAAATTTATTAAATTCCAATCCATTTACAATCTTATAGTTGCCATCACCTTTGCTACTAAGAGGATAACTGAAAATTAGTCCTTCATGAATTCCATAACTTCCATCACTCGGGATAGCAGCACTAAACCAGTCACCGTTAGGAGTAGGGGAATTTATTTTTGTTACTGTATCCAAAGCCGCATTTGCAGCAGATGCTGCTGAAGAAGATCCCCGTGCTTTTATTATTGCAGATCCACGTTGTTGAACAGTTTTTATAAAATCTGTTTGTAACCATTCCTTATCATTTATAACCTTATAAGCTGAATTACCTTTAATTTTAGCATGATAGAAATCCGGATATTGAGTAGCACTGTGATTACCCCAAATAGTCATGTTGGTAACGTCTTTTACGTCAGTTCCAGCTTTATATGCTAGTTGAGATTTTGCTCTATTTTCATCCAAAGCAGTCATCGCAAACCAACGATCTCTTGAAAATCGTGGTGCATTTTGCATAGCAATCAAGCAATTTGTATTGCACGGGTTACCAACTACAACAATTCTTGCGTTTTCACCGGCATTTTCATTTATAGCATTTCCTTGATTAACGAAAATTCCACCATTTATGCGAAGTAGGTCGTTTCGTTCCATTCCATCTTTCCTAGGTACAGATCCAACTAGAAGTCCCCAGTCGATGTCTCTGAAAGCCTTATTAGGATCAGAGGTGGTAGTAATTTTTTTCAATAATGGAAAAGCACAATCATCAAGCTCCATTTTTACTCCTTCTAGTGCACTAAGAGCATGTTCTAACTCTAGTAATTGAAGTTCAATCATTGTTTCTTTACCGAAAACATTACCTGAAGCAAGTCTGAACAACATGGCATATCCAATTTGTCCAGCTGCTCCTGTTACAGCAATTTTTAAAGTTTTCATATTTTCTCCATTTTTTTATTAACCATCACTAAAAATTAGAGAGAAGATTATTAAAGGTTTTACTAGGCCTCATATTTTCAGTTACTTTTTTTTCATCGGGATTAAAATATCCTCCCAAATCAACTGAAGTCCCTTGTGCTTCGTTTAATTCATTTATAATTTCAGTCTCTTTTTCCCTTAAAACTTTTGCCAGTTCAAAGAATCTATTTTTAAGTTCTTTGTCTTCTTTCTGATGAGAAAGTGCTTCTGCCCAATACAAGGCTAGATAGAAATGACTACCACGATTATCAAGTTCATTAACTTTTCTTGATGGTGATTTGTTGTTATTTAAAAATTTTTCGATTGCTTGGTTTAGTGTTTTAGAAAAAACTTCTGCCTTGTAATTATCAGCAAATTTAGCGAGATGATTAAAAGATTCTGCAATTGCTAAAAATTCTCCTAGTGAATCCCATCTCAAATGACCTTCTTTTAAAAATTGTTGTACATGTTTTGGCGCAGATCCTCCTGCTCCTGTTTCAAATAAGCCGCCTCCATTCATCAAAGAAATTATTGAAAGCATTTTTGAACTAGTTCCTAATTCAATGATGGGATAAAGATCAGTATTATAATCCCGAAGAACGTTACCAGTGACGGAGATTATGTTTTTTTTATTTCGAATTGTTTCGATGGTTAATTTTGCTGCTTCGTAAATTGAAAGAATATTTATTTCAAGTCCTTCAGTATCTTCATCTTTTAAAAAAGTCTTAACTTTCTTTATAAGTTCTCTTCCGTGAGCACGTTTATCATCAAGCCAGAATATAGCAGGCCACCCTGTGATACTAGCCCTTCTAAGAGCAAGTTTTACCCATTCTTTTATTGGAGAATCCTTAACAGAAGACATACGCCAAATATCTCCTTCATCAACATTATGTTCATGAATGATTTGACCATGATCATCAGTGATACAAATCTTTCCCTTTCCTGGAGCTACAAAAGTGGTAGAGTGAGAGCCATATTCCTCTGCTTTCTTGGCCATCAATCCTACATTTTGTACGGTACCAATTGTTGTCGGGTCAAGAGCACCATTTTTAATACAATTCTCAATGGTGGCAGTATAAAGTGGTGCATAACTTGAGTCAGGAATAATGAATTTTGTATCGTGAAGGTTACCATCCTTTCCATACATTTTCCCAGATGCTCTAATTGCTGCAGCTAAAGAGGCATCTATAATGATATTGTTAGGGACATGTAAATTTGTTATTCCTAAGTATGAATCTACCATTGCTAACTCTGGACGATGATCATAAAGATCTTCAATGTCAGATTCAATTTTAGATTTTATTTCAGGAGTTATTTCCTTGTCATTTTTTATTTTTTCATATAGCTCACCAATGCCGTTATTGAAATTTATTCCAAGATTTTCAATTATATCTTTATATTTTTTAAAAACAGGATCATAGAAAATTCTAACAAAATTTCCAAAAATAATTGGATCAGAAACTTTCATCATCGTTGCTTTCAAATGCAAAGAAAAAAGTACTCCCTTTTTTTTTGCATCATGAATTTGCATTACAACAAAATCATCAAGTTCTTTTTTGCTCATAAATGTAGCATCAACTACTTCACCAACTTCAAAATGAAGGTTTTCTTTTAGTAAAATAATTTTATCTTTATTTGAGATGAATTCTATTTTAGCTTTGGTAGGATTTTGAATTGTAGTTGATTTTTCGTTTGAAAAAAAATCACCTTTGTTCATTGTTGATACATGTGACTTTGAATCACTTTTCCACTCAGACATTTTATGAGGGTGCATTTTAACGTAATTTTTTACAGTTTCTGCAACCCTTCGATCAGAATTACCTTCACGGAGGACAGGATTGACTGCGCTTCCTAATATTTTAGAGTATCGAATTTTATAATTCTTTTCTTTATCGTTCTGGGGATCATCTTTATAATCTGGAAGATCAAATCCTTGTGATTTAAGTTCAGATATTGCTTCTTTTAGTTGAGGAACGGAAGCACTTATATTAGGAAGTTTAATGATATTAGCTTCGGGCATTTGAGTTAATTCTGCGAGCTCCTTAAGTCCGTTTGGTACTTTCTTAAATTCGTCTAACCTTTCTGGGAAAGAGGAAAGAATTCTTTTTGCCAAGGAAATATCTTTTATCTCAAAAGAAATGTCTGTGCCTTTTGTATAACTATGGAGTATTGGAAGGAATGAGTAACTGGCAAGCATTGGAGCTTCATCGGTTTTAGTCCAAATTATTTTATCTATCTTTTTATTCATTCTTGTATTTTATTAACTGGAAAGAACGGATCAGTTTATTCGAGTCAAGTAGCAAAATACTGCCGATGATCAGAATTCAACCCTTGAAATCTGTAATTTCCAATTATACTGAAATTAAAAATGTCTTTATTTAATTGTACTTTGTTAAAAAAAAAATTCAATTATTAAAATACATTTAAAAATAAGAAAACTATTTTACTTAGTTAATAATAATTCAGCCTTTGAAAGATTTTCTTTCATTCCAAAAATTTCAACTATATCTCTAACATTTATTAGAGTATCTCCCCTTGGAAGTATTATTTTTCGTCCTCTGATAATTTTTACTATTACGCATCCTTCTGGAAAATCTAATTCTCGTATACTCTTGCCATCAATTGATGAGCCAGAAGGTATTTCTATTTCTCTATGAGAAACGAGAGAATTTTCTGGAATATCATAGTTTCCTATATTACCGTTAAGGAAATTATCTAGAAATTCTTTTTTCGGTTTTTCTGAAAAAATTGTTACCAAATCTCTAGCATGTAAAATAGTTTCACCCCTAACAATTCTTAATTTGCCAGACCGACGAATTGAAACTATTAATGCATCATCACCAAGGTTTAACTCTTTTACTCTTTTCCCAACGTTTGGTGAATCTGCTCTAATTGAAACTTCAGATAAACAAGATGTTTCTAATTTCCTTATATTTAGAATTTCTTGATGGTGTTGATCTTGAGCTCGATCATTAACGGCTTTGTTATATGCTCTGATTATGTCTATTCTTCGAAGAACTCCAAGCAGAATGTTCTTTCTTGATTCTGAAACTACTGGAACACACCCTTCTCCTTGATCTTCAAGATGTTGTAAAGCCATCCAAACAGGTTGATTTGGTAAAATCGTTGCTGGATTCTCGTTTGTTAAAATATCCTTTATTGTTTTCGACTCAACAGTTCCTTTTTTTCTAACTTTATCTAATTCTTTTATAGTTATCAATCCAACAAGCTCATTATCATTCTGAATTACCGGTAGTGCATTGAAGTGCGTACTAGAAAAAATACTCATTAGTTCAATCAGTGGTAAGTCTATATGAACCGATTCAGTTTCATGGTTCATAGCAAATTCTGCAGTTACTCCTTGCATTAAATCTATTGAACGAGTTTCTGGAGAAAGTATTATACCTCTTCTTTTCAATTTGAGTGAGTAAATAGAAAATGGATTTAAATTCCTTGATACAATGGTGCTGACAACAGTAGAAAGCATCAATGGTAGAATTATTTGATAATCACCTGTCATTTCAAAAAGTATTAGAATTGCGGTAATTGGAGCATGTGTTGCTCCTCCAACGAATGCAGCCATTCCCACAAGAGCATATGCTCCAGAAGGAGCGACAATTTCTGGAAAAATGCTGTAAGATATATGACCAAATGATGCTCCGAGCATTGCACCCATGAAAAGTGATGGAGCAAAAATACCACCAGAACCTCCTGATCCTAATGTAAGAGTTGTCGCTATAAGTTTCAATATTAATAACCCAAATGATAGTTGAAGGGTAAGTTGACTAAATAGACTGTTTTCTATAGTTTCATAACCTACTCCAAAAATTCTTGGGAAACCATCAATTTGATAAGACAAAATTCCTAATATGCCGAGTAAAATCCCGCCAAAAAGAGGTTTTGTAGGTTCTGGAATTTTTATTGCGCTCCAGAGATCTTCAGAAAAGTAGAGTAAACGACTGAATCCTACTGCAGCTATAGCAGCAATAATCCCCATGAGAGTATATAGTAGCAATTCCCATGGACTTTGAAGAGTATATTCAGGCGTGATGAATGTTCTCTTATCTCCTTCAAAATAATGAGCTATAACATCTGCTGTTACTGCTGATATAACTACTGCTCCAAAATAAACACTTCCAAAACGTCGTAATAGAACTTCGAGCGCAAAAACAGCTCCGGCAATTGGTGCATTGAAGGTTGCTGCAATCCCTCCAGCAGCACCACATGCAACAAGTGTCCTAATATGTTCTTCAGTCAGTTTTAACAATTGTCCAACTGAAGAACCAATTGCGGATCCGATTTGAGCGATTGGGCCTTCCCTTCCTACTGATCCTCCACTAGCAATACAAACTGATGATGCAAGAGATTTAACCAAAACTACTCTTGGCCTAATTATTCCTCCTCTAAGTTCGAGTGATTCCATAACTTCTGGAACTCCATGACCTTTTGCCTCTCGGGCGAAATAATATACCAATGGACCTACAATTGCTCCTCCTAAAGCAGGAATTAATATCAAATGAATTGGATACCAATCATTCAAAATTCCAGCTAAATCTTCATAAGCAAAATTTTGAATCCAGTCAATTAGATTTCGAAAAATAACTGCTCCTAATCCAGCACAAATTCCTACTATCAATGAAGTTAAAAGCATTACGGAGGATTCTTTATCCAATAAGCGCCAGCCCGTAGACTGATTTTTAAAAAAAGTGCTACATTTTTTTGAAATATTTTTTAACTCTATTAATGGATTCATGTTTTAAAATTATTTAGCCTACGTAAATAGTAAAATTCGTAAATATTTATGAAAAATTTTTTACAGTTACTAATAATAAGAGATATGAGTTAGAATTATTTTCAAGTTTATGATGTATTATTTTTTAGACTTTTTTTATTTTAATTAAATTAAAAAATATTTGTTGATGATGTAAAATATATTTTTATCTTAATGGAAAATATCATAAAGATTTATTTTTGCAAAGATGGAAAACTTCTTTAAAGCATTATACTATTACAGTTTTAAGATATTTTATATATTTTTAGTTTAAGATATATTAATTTATATCATACATACCAATGGCTTTTTTTACTTCTGTAATTAAAATTTTTTATCAGAATTTTACATTAAAATTAATTTAATAAGAGATTATTATGACAAAAAATTATAAAGGAACGATTGCGATTCTAACTGGAGGTGGAGATGTCCCTGGTTTAAACCCTGCTATAAGGGCAGCTACTATACGAGCTAATAAAGAAGGATATAGAGTCTTAGGTTTACGGAATGGTTGGGAGGGTATAATGAAAATTGACCGTTCTAAACCAATAGAAAAACAAAATTATTGTCAGATTCTAAGTGAAAACAATGTTAAAAAAATAGTTAGGTCGGGTGGAACATTTTTACATACTTCCAGAACTAAACCTAGCAAGGTAGCTAAAGGAAAAGTCCCCGAAGAACTTCGGGAAAAATATAGTGCGGATTCAAATGATTTGACTGATGAAATATTGAAAAATTTAGAATACCTAGGGGTAGAATTTTTAATTCCAATAGGTGGAGATGATACTTTGAGTTATGGACTGAGACTTCATGATGAAGGTGTAAGATGCATCGGAATTCCTAAGACAATGGATAACGATGTGCCTGGTACTGATTATTGTATTGGTTTTAGCACTTGTGTTACTCGTACAATTGAATACACGCACCAATTAAGAACTTGTGCTGGTTCTCACGAAAGAATTATGGTTATTGAAGTTATGGGACGATATGCAGGCTATACAGCATTGGTTCCTGCAATGGCGGGAGCATCTGATCGTTGTGTAATTCCAGAATTTAAATTTGATATTGAAAGATTAACTGAATTACTAGTTAAAGATCGAAAAGATAATGAAAGTAATTATTCTGTAGTTTTAGTTTCTGAGGGTGCTATGTTTAAAGGAAGTGAGATGACATTTGCCAATCAAACTCCAGATGATTATGGTCATAAAAAGCTTGGAGGAATTGGAGATATGGTAAGTTTTGAAATTTTGTCACGTTCTTCTAAATATAATAAAGGAGTACCGATAAATACTATCAATCAAAGGATGAGTTATATGACACGTTCAGGACAACCAGATGCAATTGATTCCATTGTGCCTATGGCTTTTGGCAACCTTGCAATAGATCTCATTTTGGGAGGGGAAAGTGGTAGGATGGTATGTTTAAAGGATGGTCGCTATGATCATGTTCCGTTTGAGTTGATCACCCAATATGACAAAAAAATTGATATAAGTCGTTTTTATGACTCAGATCGATATAGGCCTCATTATCTCAATTGTTTGGGGATGCCACTATATATTATGACAGGAGATTGAAAACTTTTTTTGAAAAATCATGATACTTTTAATAATCATTTAATTTATAAAAATTTTAAAAAATAATTATAATATAATTTCCTAAAAATGAGTGTTGCAGAATCAATTTTCAGAGCGATTAAGATTCGCAAAATAGATTACGTATTTTGTGTTCCGGGCGAAAGCTTTCTTGCAGTTATGGATTCATTTTACGGATCTGAAAAACCTTATTTGATTTCAACAAGACATGAAGAAGGTGCTGGTATCATGGCAGAAGCTTATGCAAAAGCTTCAAATAAAACTGGGGTTTGTATTGTAACACGAGGTCCTGGATTAGCACATGTGTCAATTGCTTTGCATACAGCGAGACAAGACTCTACTCCACTCATTGTTTTTGTGGGTCAAGTTCCAACAAATGTTAGATATCGAGAAGCTTTTCAAGAATTAGACATAGTTGATTTAGTTCGTCCTATTACAAAGTGGGCGGTTGAAATTAACCGAGCTGATAGAGTTCTTGAGATAGTTGACAAAGCTTTTCATATTGCTAATTCAGGTAGACCTGGGCCAGTAGTGATTGGCCTTCCAGAAGATATTGATAGAAGTGGTTTAGTTACTAATTCTTTGAAGCGTGAAACAATTATAAGCGAACCTTCTACATCTATAGAAGGGGCAGATATGGCTGCCAGAATTATTAAACAGGCATTAAGGCCTTGTATTGTTGCTGGCGAAGGCATTTTAAGAGGCAATCTTTCAGAAAAGTTAGTCCATTTTGCAGAATATGTTGAGGTTCCGGTTTTTACTGCATGGAGAAGGTTTGATGCTTTTCCAAATAACCATAGATTATATATGGGAGGTCTTCATCTTTCCTCAATTAATGATGAATTATCAGAACCACTTAAAAAGGCAGATCTTGTCATCGCATTAGGTACACGTCTTGATGAATTTACAACAATGAATTATTCTTATCCAACAATTAACCAAAAACTTATTCATATTGATCAATCTCCTGAAGATACCGGAGGGAGTTGTGTTGGGGCGGATCTGGCCATTTTAGCAAATGTAGGAGAAGCAATTGTTAGAATTGAAAATAGTTTAAAAATTTTGGATTTTCGTAAGCCAAAGAAAGCACGTTTAAGTGAGGTAATTATTTGGAGAAATAATTTTATATCAAAAACTACACCTAGTATTGTAGGGAATAATCTTAGGGATGGAGAAATTGATCTTCAGGGAATATTTTATGATATAATTAAAATATTAGATGAAGATGCAAGTACAACCTGTGATGCTGGAGACTTTGGAAGTTGGCTAATAAAATTTTATAAATGGAACAAACCAAATACATTTTTTGGACCTACATCTGGTGCTATGGGTTATGCTTTACCAGCTGCAATTGGAGCTAAATTGGCTAGACCTAAATCCCCAGCAGTAGCGTTTGCTGGAGACGGAGGATTTGCAATGACTATGAGCGAATTCGAAACTGCTGTTAGATTAAATCTTGGAAACTTGGTTGTACTTGTGTTCAATAACAATAATTATGGCACTATAAAGAGACATCAAATTAAAGAATTTCCTGGGCGTCAGATTGGAACAAATCTATCTGAAATTGATTTTTCAAAAATTGCGAAGGCCTTGGGAGGAATTGGTTATAGTGTCAGAAAGAATGAAGAGTTTTCTAAAGCTTTTGAGGAAGCTCTTAATTCAAAATGTCCAGCAGTGATCGACATTAAATTTTCAGCCAATAGTGTTAATGCATGGGGTATTTAAGAATTAAAATATGGATACAGTTATTAATTTTTTTGAATTTGTTTTCAAAAATAATTATTCACATTTAAGGAATTACTTGATAGAATTGTTTCTATAAAAATAATAATTATTATAAAATTAATTTTTTAAATACAGGCATAAACAAGGAGTTTAATGAAAACAATAATACAAGTATTGACCTATCCAAGCATGTCTGAAAGGCTTATTCTATCTGGATGTGAGTTTAATGTGCCCGGAGATTTAGTTAAAGCTGAAAGATTAATAAGGAGCATCATTCTTGCAATTTCTGGATCAGCCTTGATTGCTATATGTGCTCAAATTTATATCCCACTTTATCCAGTCCCCATTACAATGCAGACGTTTGCTGTTTTTCTAATAGGTTTGACTTATGGATGGCGACTAGCTGGAGTTACAATTGCTCTTTATTTAGTTGAAGGTGCTATAGGCTTGCCTGTGTTTGCTAAAGGAGGACTAGGGATGGCCGTTTTTGCTGGACCTACAGCAGGATTTTTATTTGGTTTTTTCTTTGCTGCAATAGCTTGTGGTTGGTTTGCAGAGAGAGGTTTCGATAGAAGTTATGTTAAATTGTTTTTCTCTTTGTTGATTGGAAATGTCCTGCTTTATGCACTAGGTCTTTTTTGGTTAGGTAATTTTATAGGATGGGATAAGCCAGTTTTAAAATTGGGACTATATCCGTTTCTTTTAGGAGACTTAATAAAAATATTTATGGTAGTATTTATACTCCCTCCAGTATGGAAATATGTAAATAAAATTAAGTCTTAGCTTTATTTGTTATTACCTACTTATTTTACTTCTGATTAAAAGTTGTTATTTTTTTTTTCAATAAATTAAACTATAATTTTTTCAAGTGATGATTATTCCCTTTTTAATATTATATAATTTTAAAATTTCCCTTTAATAATCGATATTTATGATATTTTGTTGATCTACAAAACAGATTATTTTTATTAAATTAAGTGCGCAAAATTTTCCCATAAAATTAGATTAATTAGGGAAATTAAATAAAAAATAAACTTATAAGTAATTTTTAGCGTGCCATATTCTCCCCCTAAAACTCAACATTTAGATGGTATCCTTCCAAAGGAACCCCTTTTATTGATGGGCGCCGGGCCGGTACCCATTTCACACGCTGTGTCGCGAGCGAACGGAGTTGTTATAAATCATCTTGGTGAAACCATGGATGCTGTAATTAAAAATGTCAAAATCATGGGAAGGTATGCTTTTCAAACCGTTTCAGACAAAATTATTGGAGTTTCAGGACCTGCTTCTGCAGCTATGGAAATGGCAATTACCAATTTGTTGTGGCCTGGTAGAAGTGTTTTGTCTTTATCCATTGGAACTTTTAGTGCAAGAATGGCTGAAATGGCTAAAGGTGTAGGTGCAGAAGTTACCATTCTAAAGTCTTCAGGAATTGAACCAATCAGATTGGAACAAGTTAGAAAAGAGTTAGAAAAAAAAAGATTTGACGTAGTTAGTCTTGTACAGGGAGAAACTTCTTGTGGTATAGAGATGAAATGTTTGCCTGAAATTTCAAAGATGGTCAAAGAGCATGGAGCGCTTTTAATTGTAGATGCTGTTTGCACCTTGACTACAATGCCTCTTCAAATGGACGAGTGGGGTGTTGATGTTGTTATTTCTGGAGGACAAAAGGGATTATCTTCAATTCCAGGGGTATCTTTGATAGCATTTTCAGGAGACGCATGGAAGACCATTGAATCTAGAAAAAACAGACATCCCCACTGGTGTCTAAATGCATTGCTCGCTCAAACATTTTGGGGGGCACAGCAGTATCATTATACGGCTCCTGTTCCCGGTATTTTGGCATTGCATGAAGCTCTTAGACAAATATGTGAGGAAACCTTGCCAGTTCGTTTTGAAAGACACAGAATAAGTTCTATAGCATTACAATCAGGAATTGAAATGATGGGTTTAAAGCTTTTTGTTCCAATAAAAGATCGTCTCAATTCCGTTGTCGCAATTTGTAGTCCAGGAGATGCTGAAAGTTCCAAAATAAGAAAAATTATGTCAGATCGTTTTAATGTTGAAATCTCCGGAGCATTTGGTTTGGATATACTTAGAATCGGTCAAATGGGAGAGCAATGTCGTTCACACAATATTTTCAAAGTTTTGTATGCTCTTGGGATGAGTTGTCGTCAAGAAGGAATTGATTTGGATGTAAGTTTAGGAATGGCTGAGTTAGAAAGAAATTTGATGATTGATCCAGAGAATCTAGTAGATTAAAAATGAAATGAAATCTAATTCTATAAACAAATTGATTTCAAGAAAAGCTACTGAACTAGGTTTTGATCTAGTTGGCTTTGCTCCTGTCTCACGTAGCAAGACTATTGAAATCTATAATAATTGGCTTAAGAAAGGTTATTCTGGTTCAATGGATTACCTAAAACGTCATGCAAAACTTAAAGAAGATCCTAGAAAATTACTTCCTCAAACTGTTTCTTTAGTTGCACTTGGTTTTAACTATAATACAATAGACCCGCCAACTATAACTAATGATCCAAAAATAGGAAAGATTAGTCGTTATGCCTGGGGGGAGGATTATCATTCTCTGATAAGAAAAAAATTAAATGTTTTAGAAGATTATGTATGTAGAGAACTTAAAGTAGGAAATATTTCTCGTTCTTTTGTGGACTCAGGCCCAATTTTGGAAAAGGAAATTGCTTTTCGTGCTGGATTGGGATGGATTGGTAAGAATTCTAATTTGATTAACTACAAAAAAGGATCATGGTTTTTTTTAGCTGAAATTCTTGTTGATTTTGAGTTAGAACCTGATTTTCCATTTGATAGAGTTGATTGTGGGAAATGTACTATTTGTATAGATGCTTGCCCAACGAATGCAATTATAGATGATAGATTAATAGATGCTAGGCTATGTATTTCATATTTGACCATAGAGTTAAAAGATTCAATTCCAAAAAAACTTAGATCAAAAATGGGTAATCATATTTTTGGATGTGATATTTGTCAGAATGTTTGTCCTTGGAACAAAGAATCAGCTAAATCAAATGAAAAAGGGCTTTATCCTCTCCCTGAAAATATAAGTCCTGAATTGGCTAAATTGATGAATATGGATGCCAATGATTTCAATAATCGTTTCAAAAATAGTCCTATCAAAAGGACTAAACGTAGAGGATTATTACGTAACGTAGCAGTAGCTTTGGGAAATTGGGCTAATCCTGCGGCAATTCCTGCCTTAAGTAAGGGACTTCATGATGAAGAGTCTTTGGTACGTTCTCATTCGGCATGGGCAATGGGAAGGATTTTAGATAAAAAAGCGAAAAAAAAATTGGAAGAAGCTAAGGAATTGGAAGATAATGAAGAAGTATTGAAAGAAATTGTAGAAGCTTTAAATTACCTAGAATCGGTTTTACAAAAAAATGTAAAAAAGCATATACATTGAGTTATTTTTAATCCTACTTTCTAAAAAATTATTAATAAAATATAAATTTAAGGTTAATATTTTTAAAAAATATATCTTTTCTTTTACTATGGAGAAACTATTGTTTTTGGTAAAAAAAATGCATTTTGCAATAATAATCTTAAATTCAAATAATTATTGTAAATTTTATATTCTATAATTTTAATCTTTCACTAAAAAAATCAGCAATTTATAATCCAAAATAAAATTTTTTAAAAAATACTTTCAAAAATAAACTTAGATTTTTTAATTATTAAATATGCATATTATTTTATTAGGTCCTCCAGGCTCTGGTAAAGGTACTCAAGCAAAAAAAATTTCCAAAGAATATGGATTTATTCAACTTTCCACTGGTGATATTCTTAGAGCTTCTTTTAAGTCAGATTCGAATTTTAGTAAAAAGCATAAAAGTACAGTTGATGGTGGAAGTTTAGTTTCCGATGAGTTGGTGATTCGGATAGTAGAAGACAGAATTTTTAAAGAAGACTGTTCAGCGGGATATATGCTTGATGGATTCCCAAGGAATTTATTGCAAGCAAAAAAATTAGACAATATGCTTTTAAATAGGAATCAGTATATTGATATGGTATTACTATTTAATGTAAGTGATAATAATGTAGTTCGAAGATTGGCGGGTCGTCGCTTCCATGAAAAAAGTGGAAGAAGTTATCATTTGGAATTTAATCCGCCAAAAAGTGAGGGTAGAGATGACCTTACAGGTGAATCTCTAATTCAGAGGGCTGATGATAAGGAAGCTGTAGTGCAGTCTAGGTTAAAAATATATCACGATCAAACAAAACCTTTGATTAATTACTATGCAGAAAAGGGCATGCTTCAAAAAATTGAATGTATTGGTAATCCTGCTCAAGTATTTTCTGAAATTAAAAATATTATTGATAAATAGATAATTTAAATTTTCTATTTTGAAATATTATAATTTATACTGATATACTCCTTCCATAAGAAAACATTTATTTTCAAATTAACCAGTTCACGAAAAAAATAATTCTTAAAAAAATATTTGGGAAATTCTTTAAAAAAATTTGATGTTTTAGTAATCGGAGGAGGACATGCTGGATGTGAAGCTGCATTAGTTGCATCTAGAATGGGAGCTGAAACACTTTTGATCACTCTTTCACGAGAAACCATAGGTCAAATGTCATGTAATCCTGCTATTGGTGGGATTGGCAAAGGACATTTGGTCAAAGAGATTGATGCATTGGGTGGTGAAATGGGTAAGGTTGCAGATGCAACGGGCATTCAATTCAGAGTCCTAAACTCTTCCAGAGGTGCTGCTACTAGAGGAACTAGATGTCAGTCAGACTATCTTGCATATAAAAATGTAATGAGGCAAAGAATTGAGAGTCAGCCTGGGCTTAAAATAATCGAGGGTCTAGTTGACGAATTATTATTCCATGATGAAAAAGTTGTAGGAATTCGTACTATTAGTGAAGAATATTTTGCAAAAACAGTAATTGTGACTACGGGAACATTTCTAAATGGTCAAATTCACAGAGGGAAAGAAAAAATAAATGCAGGAAGAGTTGCGGAACCTTCAGCAAAAAAACTATCTTTTTGCCTTGCTAATCATTCACTTAAACTTGGTAGAATGAAAACTGGTACTCCTGCTCGCCTAGATAAACGTACTATTGATTGGACTAAACTAGAGCTGCAACTAGGAGATGAACATCCAAAGAAATTTTCTTTTTGGGATACAGAGATTCTATTACCTCAGGTACCTTGCCATATTGTTTACACGAATTCTTCTACACACAAGATAATAAATAATAATTTAGAAAAGTCAGCACTTTATGGCGGTGAAATAAATGGAATTGGCCCCAGGTACTGCCCGTCTATTGAGGATAAAATTGTTAAGTTTGCAGATAAAAAAAGACATCAAGTATTTTTAGAACCAATGGGTTTTTCTTCAGAAAGTATAATGATTTACCCCAATGGATTGTCGACTAGTTTACCTGAAGAAGTTCAATATGAATTTTTGAGAACAATTGAAGGTTTGGAAAAAGTTGAAATTATCGAGCCAGGTTATGCAATTGAGTATGATATTTTGGATCCTACACAACTTAAATCCTCACTTGAATTGAAAAAAATAAAAAATCTATTTCTTGCAGGCCAAATTAACGGAACTACTGGTTATGAGGAAGCTGCAGCACAAGGATTGATGGCGGGAATTAATGCGGTACTTAAAACACGAAATAAACAACCATTTATATTGCAACGTAATGAAGCATATATTGGAGTTATGATTGATGATTTGATAACTCGAGGGGTAATGGAACCATATCGTATGTTTACCTCTAGAGCAGAATATAGGTTGCACTTACGAGAAGACAATGCGGATTCACGTTTAAGTAAAAAAGGATGGGATCTAGGTATAATATCAAGAGAAAATTATAATCAGTTTCAGAAAAAGCAAGATTCTATTATTGATTTAATGGGAAAAATAAAAATTGAAAAAGTTAGTCCTACTAGAACCATTCAAAATGAATTAAAGAAATTGGGAGAATCACCTCTGAAAAAAGTAGCAAAATTTTCAGATCTTTTAAGACGTCCAAACCTTAATTTTAAGAAGTTGTTAAATTGTGATTTTTTTATTCAGAAAATAGAATTAGCTAACTACTCATACGAAGTATTTGAGCAAGTAGAAATATTAATCAAGTACGAAGGTTATTTGGCAAGACAAGATCAAGAATTAAAGCATATAAACAAACTTGAAAGAATTAATCTTCCTGATGAAATGGTATTTTACAATATTCCAGGACTTTCACAAGAAGTAATTGAAATATTAGATAAAGCAAGACCAGCTAATCTTGGACAAGCTAGTAGAATAAGTGGAATGACGCCTGCGGCAATTTCGATTTTACGCATATATTTAAGGACTAAACAGGCAGCCTAAAAAGATAGATGTTGAAAAGGAATATTATTTCTACTGCACATCGTAATGGATTTATAAGCATATTTTTGGCAGTTCCGTTTGTTAGTTTAACGGGTCTTTTTGGAAAATGGATATCAATTTCTCCCTTAATGATAGTGCAATGGAGAACTATTTTTGCTTTTATCGCTCTATCTATTGCATTAATTGTATCTCGAAAAAAATTCCTTTTTAATAATTATAGAGAATTCCTCTGGCTTTTTATAAGTGGTGTGCTTCTTGGAGCACATTGGGTTGCATTTTTTAAATCTATTCAAGTATCAACTGTAGCTATTGGATTACTTTCTTATGTAAGTTATCCATTATTTACTACTATGCTGGAACCCATGTTTTTTAGTGATTCAAAGATAGGTAAAAATTTTCCCTCAACAGTGCTGGTGGTTATTGGTCTTTTATTGATTGCAACTTCTAATCGGACAAATGGAGAAATAATTTCTGGATTTGTTTTGGAAGGAGTTTTGTGGGGATTGGTTGCAGGACTTGGTTTTGCGATACTTACCCTCATAAATAGATTACATGTGCGTAATCAATCTCCTTTATTACTCACATGCTGGCAAAATGGATTCGCAGCTTTGATTCTCGTACCATGGTCAATTTATGAATCATGGATAATAACCAAAAATGACTGGTTTTTATTGTTTTTACTCGGTGTAGTATGTACAGTTGGCGGTCACAGCCTTTTGATAAATGGTCTCCGACATATTCAAGCTCAATTGGCAAGTTTGTTGATAGCAGGATTAGAACCAATTTTGGCTATATTTTTTGCCTTTTCCTTTTTGGGAGAAATTCCTTCTTTTAGAACTTTAATTGGTGGGGCATTTATAATAATTGCTACATTAATTATTATAAAAAAATCAATTTAAAAAATAAATTAATACGGTTTTATAATTTGAAATGAAAAATAAAAAAAATATTTTTATGAATTTTTGAATGAAGAAAAACATGAACACTAACTAAATAATTGTTTTTTTAATTAGTAATTTTAATAATAATTAATAATTTTTTTTAAATTGTAAAAATCATTTTTTTTCAAGTACTCCAATATCTGGATGAAGTAAGAGTGTACGTTTTTTACCAAAATCTTTTATTTTTAATACCAAAAGACCTTCAGCTACATCATCGAAACCTTCGTCGTCCATATATGCACGAATATTTATTAATCCAAAAAATTCTTGATCATCTATTATTGGTGGCATAATTACTATTAATATTTTTGCAAAACCATCTTCATTCAAAAAAACTCTTCTTGGGATATTCATATTTTTATAATTACTTTCAAAAACCAAATATCCAGAACGTTTTATAGATTTTTCGTTGGTAGTATTTTGGATTTGTATTATTAATTCTACTTGCTTTGAATTCCCATCTTTAAAATTAATCTCAAAAACGTTTGTTTTAAGTGATAATATTTTTGGAAGAGGAGCGAGTATTTTAGATAAATTACTGTAAGGGTTGAATTTATGCAACCATTGACCAGTGTTTATAACAACTTTTTCTAACAGATTGCTTACTTCCAGTTGGCCTTCTGTCAAAGAGACTGTGGTAATATTTTTTTTTTCTGAAATACGAAATGATGTTCCTTTTATTCCGATTATAGCCGTTGGAGTTCTGATTTTTGTCCTTTGTATTCCTTTTCTAAATCTTCCTCTTATAGATCCTTCATTGAGGGTTAAAAGTTTATTGAAATTTCTTTTCCCTTTAATTTTTTCTTCTGAAAAGTTTAGAATTAATTTAGAATTTTGAAACAAACGTATTCTTGATCCATCCCTATACAGGATGCTAGTTTTAGAATTTGAACTTGTAAGAATTTTATTGCCGTTAAATAGTAACATACCCTCACGGGCGTATTCACCCCTCTGAGATTCTTTAGTTTTGACTTTAACTGTGCCTTCAAGATTTATTAAAGTTGCAATAACATCAGGTATTCTACTATTTGCTGATAAAAATTCTTGACTGTCGCAAGTTAATATAAAAATTATAATCAGGTATTTTAAGGAAAAGAATCTAGACATAAATTTTTATCCAATTGCCATTATTGGGATTCTTAATAGATCTTGGTGGCAAATCATTTGGATAGTCTAAATAAAATTACTAACCAGATACTAACACTTCTGCAATTTGAAGCGAGTTAAGTGCTGCTCCTTTATAAAGCTGGTCTGCAACTACCCAAAATGTTAATCCTTTTGGATGAGATATATCTTCCCGAATTCGCCCAACAAATGTATCAATGGTCTTATCAGCTTCCCAAGGCATCGGATATCCTCTATCAACAGGATCATCTTTTACCACAATTCCAGGAGACTCTCTAAGAATTTCACGTGCATTTTCTGCAGTCAACTTATCTTCAGTTTCAATCCATACTGCTTCTGAATGAGCTCTTAAAATAGGAACTCTAACACAAGTTGCAGAAATTTTCATATCAGGAGAATTCATAATTTTTTTGGTTTCATTTACCATCTTCATTTCTTCCCTCGTGTATCCGTTTTCAAGAAATATATCAACATGAGGAAAAAGATTGAATGCTATTTGTGCAGGGAAAGATTTTACTTCCATAGGTTCATTTTTGACCCATGCTTTGGTTTGATCTATTAACTCTTGCATGCCCTTTGAACCAGCTCCTGAAGTGGCTTGATATGTTGAAACAACTACTCTTCGGATTGTTGCTGCTTTGTGTAATGGATTTAGTGCTACAACCATTTGAATAGTTGAGCAATTAGGGTTAGCAATTATTCCATTGTGTTTAAATACCATTTCTTTGTTTATCTCAGGAACCACAAGTGGTACATTGGGATCCATTCTGAAAGCACTACTGTTATCTATTACTAATGATCCAGAATCAACTGCTTTTTGAACAAATTCCTTACTTCTTCCTTTACCTGCAGAAAAAAAGGCTAGATCTACTCCCTGAAATGATTTTTCCGTTAATTCCTCTACAATTAATTTTTCACCGCAAAATTCTAATTCTTTTCCGACGGATCTTTTTGATGCAAGTAATTTGAGTTTTTTAACTGGGAAATTTCGCGATTCCATTAATTTTAAGAATTCTATTCCTACAGCTCCGGTTGCTCCGGCGATAGCTACATTTTTCAATTTTTTTCTATCAATAATAGTTATTTATGTTTAATAAAATATTCGTTTGTATTTATATTAATAAAATATTTTTTTGTACAAGTTATTTTAATGCCATTTATTTAATACTTTTTTTAGACTTAAAATGTTTTCTGCAAACAGAAATGTAAGAATCATTCCCACCAATCAAAATCTGCTTACCTTGAATTGCTGGTTTACCTTTTTTATCAATTCTCAATACCATTGTTGCTTTTTTACCACAATGACATACAGTTTTTATTTCTATCAATTCGTCCGCCCAAGCCAGCAAATTAAGGCTGCCATCAAAAGGTTCACCTTTAAAATCTGTTCTTAAACCGTATGTTAAAACTGGAACATCTAGTCTATCAACTACCTCTCCAAGTTCAAAAACCTGTTTCTTTGTTAAAAATTGAGCTTCATCAAGCAAAACACAACTCAAAGGAGTCTTATTGTTTACTTTTTTAGCCAAAGCCAATAAGTTATCTTCGGAACTAAAACTTACTGCATTTGTTTCCAGTCCAATTCTAGAACGAACCTTGGTTTTAGTGTGGCGATCATCTATAGATGGCTTTAGAACGAGTGTATTCATCCCTCGCTCATGGTAATTATATGCCGACTGAAGTAGGGTCGTGGTTTTACCCGCATTCATCGCGGAATAATAAAAATATAACTTTGCCATCTGACTAAGAAATAAAAAATGATGATCTCAACAATAATCTCCATTCAATTTAGCTTTGGAATGGCAAAGGTAATAATTAGTATTATAGAACATACCAACTAATAAATTAAAAAATCATAATTATACTAGCAGATCAGATCTAAATAATAAAGGGAGGATTTAATGAAACCTATTTCAGATTTATGAAGGCACGTTTGTTGCTCATATATTTAAAGGGCCCCGGAGAGTGGCTCCGCCACTTGAATTCGTAAACGAGTTCATGAATTAAAATCCTAAGCCAAATTTAATACCAGGGATTTGTTCCATATTCGCTCCGGGGCTTGACTTCAAAAGATACAGATTTCCCCGATACATATCAAGTAAGAATTTTAAAAAAATTACAATTATTTAAAAAAATAATTTTGCTTTCAGCGCAACTTTTTTTTTACCAGATTCCACCTCTCTGATATTTATATTTTTATTAAAAAAATTATTATTTTTTGAATAAATATTGAATCAAAAAAAAATTTTATTTTTTTTGAATTTATATATTTTATTAAAAAATTCATCTTGATGCTTTGTTAGCACTCTAGTATAGTGAGTGCTAAATATATATTTATACAAAATTTATGGATACTCAAAAATTTACTGAAAAATCTATATCAGCTCTGGAAACAGCTCAAAGAGATGCTTTGCGTCGAAAGAATACCGAGTTGTCAACTCTCCATCTTTTTAATGCTTTAGTATTTCAAGAAAATGGCTTAGTTCCAAGAATACTTGAAAAAATGGAGTTAGATCTTCCACTATTAAAGGGATTATTGGAAAAATCTTTAAAATCATTACCTTCTTATAGTGGAAGTACAGTTGGAAACCTTATTTCAAGTGGACAAATGAATCAGCTTCTTTTTAATGCAGAAGATGAAGCTAAAAAATTACATGACGAATTCATAAGTGTAGAACATCTTTTGCTAGCCTTTTCTCAAGAGAAAAGCAAAGATCCAGTTGGGAAATTATTTCATGAAACTGGCCTAACTAGAGAAAATTTAAAAAATATGATTAATGAAATACGTGGAAGTAATCGTGTTACCAATAGTAATCCTGAGCAGACATTTGAAGCGCTTCAAAAATTTAGTTCAGATCTAAGCCAAATGGCAAGAGACGGGAAGCTTGACCCTGTAATCGGAAGAGATGATGAAATTCGTAGAGTGATTCAGGTACTTTCTCGTCGGACAAAAAACAATCCAGTACTCATTGGTGAGCCAGGTGTTGGTAAAACTGCTATTGCAGAGGGCTTAGCACAGCGAATTGTAAGAAATGATGTCCCCGATAGCTTAAGGGATAAAAAGCTTGTTTCACTTGATATGGGCTCACTAATAGCAGGAGCTAAATTTAGAGGTGAATTTGAAGAACGCTTGAAGGCTGTACTTAATGAAGTATTGGACTCAGAAGGAAAAATATTCCTTTTTATTGATGAACTACATACAGTGGTTGGTGCTGGAAAAATTGAAGGTTCAATGGATGCTGGAAATCTTTTAAAGCCTATGTTGGCTCGAGGGGAATTAAATTGTATCGGAGCAACAACTTTAGAAGAGTATAGAAAAAACGTTGAAAAGGATCCTGCGCTTGAAAGGAGATTCCAGCCAGTTTTGGTAGATCAACCTTCTGTTGAAGACACAATATCAATTTTAAGAGGCTTGAAGGAACGTTATGAAATTCACCACGGCGTAAGAATTAAGGATGTTGCATTGATTGCTGCAGCAACTCTTTCATATCGTTATATTTCTGATCGGTTCCTTCCAGATAAAGCGATTGACTTAATGGATGAAGCAGCATCTCGATTGAGAGTTGAAATAAATTCAATGCCATCGGAAATGGATGAAATATCAAGACGAATTTTACAACTTCAAATCGAAAAAGAAGCATTGAAGAAAGAAAAAGATGATGCATCTAATAGCAGATTAAAAAAACTTTCTAAGGAATTAGTTGAATTAAAAAGTAATTTTGATACTTTGAGCCTTCAATTAGAAAAAGAAAAATCAGGTTTACAAATTCAAAGTGACTTAAAGCAAAAAATTGAAGAAGTTAGACTTCAAATTGAAAGAGCTCGTCAGGATTATAATCTAGAGGAAGCTGCTCGTTTAGAATATGGTGTTCTTCCCGAATTAGAAAAAAAACAAGAAGGTTTTATAAAATCAAAGGAAAAATCAAATTTTAACCTTCTTAAGGAAGAAGTTGACGCAGATGACATTGCAGATATTGTTTGTCATTGGACTGGTATTCCGGTACAAAAATTAATAGAGGGTGAAGGAGAAAAATTACTTCGTTTGCCAGAAGAACTTAATAATCGTGTTGTTGGACAAGATGATGCTATAAAAGTTGTTTCAGAGTCAGTAATTAGGGCAAGATCTGGAATAAATGATCCTAACAGGCCACTTGGAAGTTTTATATTTCTAGGGCCAACAGGAGTCGGTAAAACTGAATTAGCAAGATCTTTAGCTGAATGTTTATTTGATGATGAACAAAATATGATTCGAATTGATATGAGCGAATATATGGAAAAACATTCAATATCTAGACTTATAGGTGCTCCACCAGGTTATGTAGGATTTGAAGAAGGTGGACAGCTTACAGAGTTAGTAAGAAGGAAACCTTACAGTGTTGTTTTATTAGATGAAATTGAAAAGGCACATAGTGATGTATTTAATATTTTGTTACAAATACTTGATGATGGTAGGTTGACTGATTCCCATGGGAGAACTGTGGATTTTAAAAATACAATGATTATTATGACATCAAATATCGGAAGTGAAAAATTGAATTTAGATGTTCATGATAAATTGGTAAGCAATTCTGTAAAAGAGGAACAAAAAAAATTGATAGAGAATGATTTAATAAAATATTTCCGTCCTGAATTTTTAAACAGAATTGATGATATTGTTTTTTTCCATCCACTTATTAAAGATCATATTAATGGAATTATAAAAATTCAATTAGCTCGTCTTAAAAAACGATTGGAAGATAGAAACATATTTTTGAAAATAAATGATAATACTGTTAACCATCTGGCTGAAGTTGGATTTGACTCACGTTATGGCGCTCGTCATCTAAAACGTGCAATTCAAAAAGAACTGGAAACTGCTTTGGCCAAGTCTATTTTGTCAGGAGGAGTTAAAGAAGGTCAGAAAATAACTGCAAATTATACTTCTGGGAAAATATCTTTTGATAAAAATTAGTTCTTTTCATAAAATTAAAGTATGGTTGTTAATTTTTTTATTTAAAAAATCCCTCAAAAATTTTAAGTATAAAAAAATAGTAATTGATATAATTTTATTTAATACTTGAATATTTCTAAAAAAATTCATATAAACAGTTGAAATAAGTGTGTCTTTAATTTTTTTAAAGTACATTCAAATCGCAATAACATGCGAATATTTATGTTATGGTATAGATTCAAAATATTTTTGTAATGAATGATTCTAAAGTAGAATTAATGATTTTCAATATTTTGTTTTTTTCCATCATCAGTTGCCGATAAAATTGAAATTTTAATACGGCTATAAATTTGGACTACATGGTTTGTAGACCGATAAATTATTTAGTATAGGAGATAATATGGGTAAATGTTTTTCTAAAACATGGGTAAGTATTTTGCTGGTATTTGTTTTATCAGTCTTTACTTTAGCAAGTATAGCTAGTGCAAATCGATGTTCTAATTTAAGATGGAACAAAGTTATGAAGCGTGGCAAAATTATTGTTGGAGTTAAGGCAGATTACAAACCATGGGGTTATCGTGACTCAAGCGGTAATTTGATAGGTATGGAGATAGATATGGCTAAAGATGTTGCTGCCGCAATGGGTGTTAATCTTGAGCTTGTTCCTGTTCAGTCTTCGAATAGAATGCAGTTTTTGCAGCAGGGCAAAATTGACTTGATGATTGCAACAATGTCAGATCGTGTAGATCGACGAAAAATTGTAGGAATTACTCAGCCTAATTACTATACTTCTGGGACAAACATTATGTCACCAAAGGCTCTCGGATTAACTGCATGGGAAGACTTGCGTGGGAAGCCTGTATGTGGTAAACAAGGTGCCTTTTATAATAAAATTGTAGCTGATAGATATGGTGCAAAAATAACGGCATTTACCGGAAATGCTGAGGCAAAACAAGCACTTCGTGATAAAAAATGTGTTGCATGGGTGTATGATGATTCATCCATAATGTCAGATCTTTCATCTGGAAGTTGGAATGATTTTGAAATGCCATTACCTTCGGAAGACGATAATCCATGGGCACTTGCCGTTCCTCTTAAGGAGAAGGATTGTGTATTTGGTAAATTTATGTCAGGTATGACTTATAACTGGCATCAATCTGGAAGATTGGTTGAATTAGAGAAAAAGCACGGAATCCAATCTACCAACTATCTAGTTATTCAAAAATATCGAAGTAAAGACTGGTTGGAAGGTAAATAATAAAACAAGTAGACCTTAATTTTATTTAAACTAGAATTAAGGTCTTCTCATTCTCTTGATTCTTTCCCTCGATTTTTTTAATAAAAAATGAGTTTTAATTAGTCCACACTTATCCCCGAAGACAATATTAGATGCCAGAATACATTGGACAATTTTTTTTGGATCTTTATAAAAGTGATCCCAGTTGGAATTTTATTTTCTTCTATGATCCTTCTCAGCTTGAAAGAGTGTTAGATGGATTTTGGATGACCTTAGAACTGTCTATAATTTGTGTTATATTAAGTGTTGTCATTGGAGTTGTTGGAGCATGGATGCAAACTCATAAAAATCCTTTTTTACGTATAGTGGTTCAGGGATATATCCAATTTTTTAGGAATACTCCTCCTCTCATTCAATTGATGTTTTTTTACTTTGCATTAGGTCAGTTCACCCCTTCTTATTCGCCTGATGGTTGGCTTGAAGTTCCCATTATATCAAACGTTGGTTGGGCAATAATTTCTCTTTCATTTTTTGCAGGTTCATTTAATGTAGAAATTTTTAGAGCTGGAATTGAAGCTGTACCCGAATCCACTAAAGAAGCAGCAGAAGCACTAGGCATTTCCCATTTTCAAAGTTATCGTTATATAATTTTACCATTAGCATTCAGGGTCAGTTTACCTGCACTGAACAATAATTTGGTAAATCTAGTAAAAACTACCACTCAAGCCATGGCGATTGCTGTTCCAGAATTACTATACCAAATGGTAAGTATTTATAATGACTATTCCACTTCCATGAACGCGTCTATGGTTTTACTCTTTGTTGTTTATATTTTACTAGTAGGAATATTAGTGTTTGGAGTACATAAATGGGAAAAAAATTTTAAAATTCCTGGATATGGTGGTTAAATATAAATTTAGGAAATTGGATCAATCATATTTTAGTTTCTTAAATTAATTTACCCAAATTAATCAATGAGTAAAAACCTCCCCGAACATGCCCAGATTGTCGTTATTGGAGGCGGTATTATGGGTTGCAGTACTGCGTATCACTTAATGTTAAATGGCTGTAATGATGTAATTTTGTTGGAAAGGTCTAAGTTGACAAGTGGAACAACTTGGCATTCTGCGGCACAAGTTCGTCAGCTTAGATCCAATGAAAGTCTAACAAAAATTGTACAAAATAGTGTTGAATTGTATTCCTCTCTCGAAGCAGAAACTGGCCAATCAACAGGCTGGAAACAAACTGGCAGCATAAGCATTGCGACAAACAAAGACAGATTAACTCATATTCAAAGGCAGGCTTCACTATCAAGGGCATTCGATATAGTTGCCGAAGAAATAACTTTGAATGAAGCAAAACAGAAATGGCCTTTGATGCGCACGGATGACCTTTTAGGTGCAGTTTTTTCTCCTTCTGATGGTCGAGTTAGTCCGAGTGATCTATGTACCGCACTCATTAAGGGTGCTAAAAATATGGGTCTAAGAGTTTTTGAAGATTCTCCTGTAAAGGGAATTAGTACTAAGAATGGGAGGGTTAGTGGTATAAAAACTCTTGAAAACGAAATTTATTGTGAAACTATAGTAAATTGTACAGGTCTATGGGGGAGACAAGTAGCTGGTATGGCTGGAGTTTCAGCCCCATTATATGCTTGTGAACATTTTTATATACTTACTGAGCAGATCGATTCAATTAAAGGGGCTCTCCCAACTCTCAGCGACCATGACGGTTATCTATATTTAAGAGATGAGGGAGGAGGATTGCTTGTGGGATGTTTTGAACCAAAAGGAAAGTCTATTGATCTAGAAGATTTACCAGATGATTTTTCTTTTGGTTTGTTGAAAGAAGACTGGGAACATTTAGAACCGATTTTGTCAAATGCAATTCATAGAGTACCTAAACTAGAAAATACCGGTGTAAAAATGTTGCTTAACGGTCCAGAAAGTTTTACTCCAGATGATCGTTTTTTGTTGGGAGAATCCCCAGAATTACGCGGCTTTTTCCAAGGTTGTGGGATGTGTTCGGTAGGAATTGCAAGTGGAGGAGGAGCAGGTCGCGCCCTTGCAGAATGGGTCATTAACGGGGAGCCATCAATGGATTTATGGCCTGTTGATATTCGAAGATTTGGTACTTTTCAAAATACACTTAAGTCCCTTCGGGAACGCTCAACAGAAACTCTTGCTTTGCACTATGCTGTAGGTTTTCCTGGAAGACAAAATCGTACAGCTCGAAACCTAAGACTAAGTCCATTACATTCTAGGTTGGAAGATGCAGGTGCTGCATTTGGCCAAAGAATGGGTTGGGAAAAACCTCGTTGGTTTAATCCTAAAGGTAAAAAAACTGATCCTGATTTAAGTTTTGGTAAACCTGGTTGGGAAATTTTTCAAGCTGATGAACATAAATCAGCGAGAGAATCAGTTGTTTTGTTTGATCAATCATCTTTTGGAAAGTTGTTGGTTCAGGGAAATGATGCTGAGAAAGCTCTCCAGAGATTGTGTGCAAATGATATTTCAAAGTCTAACAAAAGAGTAGTTTACTCTTCTATGCTTAACTATCGTGGAGGTATCGAAAGTGACTTGACTATAATGAGTTTAAATGAAGATTCTTTTCTACTAATTACTGGTACAGGGCAACCAATACGTGACCGAGATTGGATTAAAAGAAATTTAAAAAAGGAAGATCATGTATTTGTTACTGATGTCACTGGATCATATGCTGTTATAAGTCTTGCTGGACCTAAATCTCGTGAACTACTAAATCTAGTAAGTTCTGAAAATTTTTCGAATGATGGGTTCCCTTATTACACTCATCGTATAGTTGAGATAGGATCGATTACCTTAAGAGCAGCTCGTTTGTCATATATCGGTGAATTGGGATGGGAATTGTATATTCCAAGTGAATCCGCACTACCTGTTTTTGATGAAATTAAAAAAGCAGGCATGTCTTTGGGTTTAAAACCTGCTGGGACAGAGGCACTCACTTCATTGAGAATAGAAAAAGGATATCGAGCTTGGGGTCATGAAATAAGTTCAGATGATTCTCCTCTTCATGCTGGAATGGAAAGCACAGTTAAGTTTAATAAAAAGGAATCTTTTATTGGAAAAGAAGCTCTTCTCGAACAGAAAAAAAAAGGTTTGGAAAGACAGTTGGTAATTTTAACCACTAACTATTCAGGGTTTTGCCCTCAAGGGGGTGAACCGATTTGGTGGGGTAAAAAAGTAGTGGGACTAACAACTTCAGGAACTTTTGGTCATACTTTGGGTTGCTGTGTGATGATGGGGTATATCAAATGTAAAGATATTAAAATTGAAAAAATGATTAAAATAGGAGGTTTTGAGGTAGAAATTGCTTGTCGAAAATTCCCTGCTGAAGTCTCAATTGAATCTCCATACGATCCAAAAGGTCTTGCTTTGGAACGTTAGCATATGATATTCATAAACTAATGATATTTAAAAATCTTTATGTGAAAAATTTTTATATAATCATAAAATATGCGTAAATTTAAAATGTCAAATAGAAAAATTAGAATTATTGGTATTGAGAAAAATTCAAAGCAATCTGATTTACCTGTAATGTTGCCTTATAAGGCTTTCTTTTCAGGTGATCCAGAGGATCTACTTTTTAGTAGGTGGTTAGTCTCGTCATCCCCATTTGTTTTGTTTGGATTATTATTTTTTTTCTGTATTTTTCCTATGGTTGTGATGGCCCAATCAAATTTTACTCTGTTAAAAGCATTTAATACACTATTCAAGTGGTTACCATTTGTTGTGGGTACAGGATTTATAATGAATTTGTTAATTAGTTTTTTTACAATGTTGATTGGGACATTCGCAGGGATTTTACTAGGTTTGGGACAGATATCACTTTTTTCTAAGATTCGCAAAATATCTTGGTTTTTTACACAGTTATTCCGAAATTCGCCATGGTTAGTTTTGTTGTTTATTGTGATGTTGACGTTTCCTTTTGAAATTGAAATTGGTGAGAATGTAATTAGCATCCCAGACTGGATTAAAGCAGTTTTTGGGCTTTCACTTCCAATTATGGCAAATATTTCTGAAGTAGTACGTGGTGCAGTACAGTCAGTTCCAACTGGACAATGGGAGGCATCTGAATCTTTAGCTTTTAGCCGTGTACAAACTATTTGGAAAATAATTCTTCCACAATGTTTTAAACGTATGATTCCTCCATGGATGAACTGGTATGCTATTTTGACTATGGCAACACCTTTAGTGTCATTGCTCGGTGTAGAAGAAATAGTAACTCTTTCTAGACAGGCAATGGAAGCAGAAGACAATCATCCTGAATTATTAATTCCTTTTTTTGGATTCGCACTTTTGATTTTTTTTGTGTACTGTTATCCGATTGCTCGATGGACATTAAAACTAGAAGAAAAATATTCCGTAAAATTGTGAGAAATTATGAGTAGTAACTTGCCTGGAGAACAGCCTGCAGTTTCATTAAGTGAAGTATATAAATCTTTTGGAGAACTTGAAGTTCTAAAGGGGATTAACTTTGATGTAATGAAAGGAGAGGTTATTTGTATAATTGGACCTTCTGGTTCTGGGAAGTCTACATTAATTCGCTGCATTAATGCCCTTAACAATATTGATTCCGGTTCAATAAAAGTTCATGGGATTGAAGTCAATGACCCTAATCTTAATAAACTTGAACTTCGAAAAAATGTTGGAATGGTTTTTCAGCAGTATAACTTATTTCCTCATAAAACTGCTTTGGAAAATATAATGATGGCACCTATTTTGGTTTTGAAAGAAACTAAACAGACGGCCTATGCAAAAGCTTTGGAGTTGGTTAAAAAAGTTAGACTTGAAGACAAACAGCATAACTATCCTGGAGAACTTTCTGGGGGGCAACAACAGCGTGTTGCGATTGCCAGATCACTGGCAATGAATCCAGATATAATGCTCTTCGATGAAGTGACTGCAGCTCTTGATCCTGAAACTGTTAAAGAGGTATTAGTAACGATAAAAGATCTAGCAGGAGAAGGTATGACATGCATTTTGGTGACTCACGAGATGGGATTTGCCCGTGAATTAGCAGATCATATTTATTTTACAGATCGTGGGGTTATTGTAGAACATGGTCCTCCAGATACATTTTTCAAAGAAGCAAAAGATCCTCGTACAAAGGAATTTTTAAGCCAAATTTTATAAGTTTTAAACTTAATAATTTTCAAATTTCTAATACAATTCTATTTATTTTTTTCATAACTCAATTTAAAATTCAAAATTGAGGAAAAATCAATAATTTATTTTTCTTTAAAAAATTTGCTGGTTACTTGGAATTAATTAAAATTTTTCATAATGCGAGTTATTTCTTATATAACTTGCTAGTGTCTTTAAATCTTTCAAATTTGATTTTGTATGATGAAAATATTTTAGATAAATATAAGCTGAAAACTACTAAAAAATATTGAATAAAAAAAATAGCAAAAATTTAGTTTCAGTTTCATAGAGTGGAACCTCTAGAAACTTAGATCTAATGATTGTAGAAGAAAAAGGAATTAAAAGTTGATACTCTTTTTAAGATTAACGATATAAATTAATAATTAGGAGAAATAATGAAAATAATAAGGTTTATAGATAAAGAGGATAAAAATATTAAATATTGTTCATTTGAAAATGATTCCAATTACTTAATTGAGGGTGACATTTTTTCAAATTATAAGGTTACTAAGAAAAAGGCTAATATTTCAAAAATTTTGGCACCAATAAATCCAAAATCCATTCTAGGTATTGGATTAAATTATAAAAAACATGCCGAGGAAGCAAATGCTTCAATCCCAGAATACCCAGTCTTATTTATGAAGCAACCCAACACAGTTCAGAACCCTGATGATCCAATTATCATTCCTAAAACTCTTGAATGCGAATCTGTAGATTTTGAATGTGAACTCGCTGTTATAATTGGTAAACAATGTAAAAATGTAAATAAATCAAATGCACTGGATTACGTTTTAGGATATACCTGTGCGAATGATGTAACTGCAAGAGATTGGCAATTTTTCAAAGGAGGTTCGCAGTGGTGTCGTGGAAAAACATTTGATACATTTTGTCCATTGGGCCCAGTAATAACTTTAAAAGATGAAATTCAAGATCCAAATAGTTTGAAAATTAAAACTATTCTGAATGGAAAAACTATGCAGGATTGGAATACCTCAGATATGATTTTTGATGTTCCTACTATAATAGAATTTTTAAGTGGTAGTACTACTTTGGAGCCTGGAACAATTATTCTTACAGGTACTCCGCACGGAATAGGATATGCGAGGGAGCCGAAAGTATTATTAAAAAAAGGAGACTCGGTTACGATTGTAATTGAAAAAATTGGGAATCTAAATAATC
>CACIWU010000007.1 GCA_902590435.1 uncultured SAR324 cluster bacterium
GAGTAAGTTCTTTACATATTTCTTGATTAGTCATTTTTTTTACATCATCTTTTTGAAAAGAATTTTTCTCAAAATAATTTGAAAGGTTTATTAAATAATCTATTTTTTGGAATGATAAGCCTGCCATCCTCATATCATCCTTGGAAAGTTTTAAAACTTCTTTAGAGGAAATTAATGAATTCTTGGGAATGAGATCCATAAATCTATCATAAATTGCCTTAGCAGATTTACCACTTAACTGCTGGTATACAATGGATCGCAAAATAGACTGGAAATAATCCTTTTTGATATCAAATTCAGGTTTTCCGAATTTACTTATTAAAGCTTCCATTTTTTCATCCTTTTTCAATAAATCTAACCCTAAATCTATATCAAAAGATTTATTAATTTCATTCATAAATCAAGTAAATTATATTTTAAAATATTTTTTTACCTAGGCTAAAAATAAATTATAAAATATTTTATTTTTTAGCTGCTACTACTAATACTTCAACTTTGAGTTCTGGAGTTGCAAGCTTGGATTCTCCGCAAGCACGTGCTGGGGAATTTCCAATTCCTACCCAAGAATCCCAAACCTCATTCATTTTTTCAAAATCATCCATATTGTCGAGCCAAATTGTGGTTTGTAAAATCCTTGTTTTATCTGAACCAGCATCTCTGAGCAAAGAATCTATCTTTTCAAGACAAGTTTTAGTTTGTTCTGCTACTCCATCTCCTGGATTACCTACTTGACCTGCAAGATAGATAGTTTCGTTATGAATCACAATTTGACTCATACGTTTGTTTGTTTTTAACCGTTTTATTTCTTTCATATTTTTTTATCCTTTTTATAATGCTTTTTATAAACAATTACTTCTTAAAAATACGTTTACCTTCTTCTAGATCAATATTTTTTTTTGGAACTCTTAAAAAAATTGATTGACACTTCTCCCCTTTTGGATTGTCAAGATATTGGGAAGACATAATATTCCAATTATCTAAATATGGTGGGCAACAAGTATTATGAATTCTCTCCTGATCTCCTTTAAATTCTGGAATTTTGCCCCTAGATTCCCCAAAATCATTTACGAATATCCTAGATTCAGCTGGCCTAGTAAGATTTGGAGATTTTACCAAACTATCCCATTGAATTTTGCAAGCCTCTTCGAACAGCATAAACATTACTCCATTATAAAATGGATGATCAACCATTAGTGTCGAATAACAACATTTAGAAATCAATCTCCGTGATCGTCCTTCTGCTCTAAGAATAACAACCTGAAGTAGATGCTCACCTTTAATTAATTTAAGATCATTGTCCCAATATGAAAGCGTTGGTATTTTAGGTGCAATAGGTCCTCCTTTTGATGAAGCCCACTCAAGATGCTGGAAACAATCTACACAACAACACTCCAACACCCTCCTTGGCCTGCCATTAGACATCTCGAAATTAACATTACCACAAAAGCATAATATACTTTTTGGCGAAGGGTCACAATTTTTGTATATACTTCCAAACATATTTTTGATTAAATATATATATAATCAATTATAAATTTTACATCTTTATATCTGATATAGATTTTAAAAAAACCTATAAGAAATGGTTAATTGTTTCCATCATTTCTAATTTTTTTTACATAACCAGGATAAATGTAATTTTGAATTGTAATATTGGGACTTATCTCCCAATCATTTTTTTTCTTATTAAATTTTTTATGTCCCAAATCTTTCGCGATATCAATAAATAATTTTTCAGGATCTTCAATATCAGATTTTCCCTCTAAAAATTTTAAACACTTAGAATCTGCATGGTGAGATCTTATAATGTGAGGGTAAAAATGCTCTTGTGTGATTTTAAATAAAATCGAACTAAAATCCTGAGAGTGTAGAGGTTTACCTTTAGGACCCACAAACACAAAATCATCCTTTTTTCTTGAAGACAAAATTTTTTTTAATTCTTTAATATAATTTAAGGAAAACTTTTTTTTAATTTGATGAGGAACCCCATCTTTTCCTATAAAATCAAATAAAACTTCATCACCTTCAACAGTAATATCTTTTTTTTGAAGGGTTGTTAGACCTTTGTGAGAATTTTTCAAGTAATAATCGTAATTTCCAACCCTTATATAGATTTTAAAAATAGTGTACAGAGCCAAGTATTCTAATAGCTCTAAATTTTTCTCTAACGTATTAATTATTTTATCGTATTTTTTAGAAAATTTTTGAACTATTTTAAATTTCTTTTCCTGTTCTAGATGAATTTTCTCTTCAGAATATAGATAAGTTTTTAAACCAGAAGTATTTTCATAACATACATCCCATTCATGTTTAGGATCGTTGTTGAATCTTAGATTCTTAGCAAAGAGTGAAAAACCGGCCCTAGATAATAGAGTACCGTCAGGTAAAATTTTAATTCTTTCTCCAGAAATTTTATTTTCAGGAGAAAGACTTCCTTTTAAAAATTCTGGATGATGTTCATCAATTAAGTAATGCAAAGAATTATTTTCTGAATACCTAGAAATAATATTTTTAATATCTCCTAATTTTTCTTCAGTTTGATCCCATGAATTACTTGTTTTAACACAAACTTTTAAAGACGAAGAATTTATTCTCTTAGTTCCTACATTAATTTTTTTTTCCATACATTTTTTTTTTGAAATAAGTTAAATTAATCTAATTCCTAATTTTATACATCAAACATAATAGTTTAAAGATGACTAGTATCTATTGCTATGGTGATATAACCTATGAACAACTTATTCACATTGAAAAATACGCTAATAGTAGTGACACAAACGTAAAATCCGTAAAATTTAAAGTAGGTGGATCTGCCTTTAACACTGCTAGTGCTATCGCTAAAATGGGTCAAAAAGTTAATTTAATTTGTTCCCTTGGTACAGACATTGAGGGAAAATTTATAAAAAATTACCTTTGCAAAATTAAAAATATTAATACTGATTTTGTTGATTTTAATAATACTGAAACCTCAAAAGTTTTTGCATTGATTAATAATTCCAATGAACACAATTTCTTATCATTTAGATGCAATAGCATAAAATTAACAAATATCATTGAAAAAATTAAAATCAAAAAAAATGATTTTATAAATATTTCTGGATATACATTCCAAGATGAAAACAGCAGAACTATAAGCAAATCATTAATTGACAAATGTAGAAAAAATTTTGGAATCTTATGTATTGATCCATCTCTCAACTATGCAGAAAATTTTCATAAAATTGATAGAGATTATAATATAGATTATTTTTTTCCAAATCAAGAAGAAGCTATGATTATTTCGGGAGTTAGTGATTATAAAAAAGCTGCAGAGATTCTAAATTCAAAAAAAATAAATAACGTTATAATTACGCTCGGAGAAAATGGAAGTTATTTTTTTAATTCTGACCACAGAAAGCTTTATAGTTCAAAAGTAAAAATTAATAATTCGATATCAATTGGAGCAGGAGATAATTTTGTAGCAGGCTTTATTTCAGCAAAAGCAAGAAATCTTAGTATTGAAGAATGTATCAAAAATGCCAATAAAACCGCATTAGAGCATATTAACAAAAAATAAATGTATTCTAATAATTATTTTAATTGGGATATAGGTAGCCATATTAGTAACTTAATAATTAAAAGTAAGAGATAAATATTTCTTGCAAAACTAATTGAATTCTATTTTTTTCTAAAAAACTCCTTATAATAAATCAATTTAATATTTCAAAAAATATCTTTTTTTATAATTTTTATTATATTTTTTTAATAAAATAGATTATCAGTTCAGGATTTTTAATTTAATCAAATATATATTCAGTTAAATTATAATTACTCTGACCCCATTTAATACTACTAAACTTTAACAAATAAATATAGAAATTCCTGAATAATAACATCAAATCCTTCAAATTTAGGATGCCCAATATAAATTTCCTATGCTCTCCCGCATCTTTGTGAGCTTTTCTGAATGCTTCTGACTTTGTCCATGGCATAAAATACATGCGCATGTTCCAAGTAGGGTAAGAGGCATATAAAGTATATATCTGTTTTGTTTTTCCTTTTACCAGATAAAATTCAATAAACCTAGTTATTTACATCATATAAATATGTTTAACTTTTTTCCACATATTTTAAAAAAAATTCTCTCTGTTTAGATCAATTTTAAACCGATTCATTGATATAAATTTCATTTATTCCCTTTATTAAATAATAGGCCATTAAAACCTATCTATATTTGTTGTAATTCTTATATCTTGAGCTCCATTTAAAAAGTTATATTGTTGGATTTTAAAAAATTAATTGATGGCGGAGAGAGAGGGATTCGAACCCTCGGTACGGTTGCCCGCACACGTGATTTCCAATCACGCACCTTCGGCCACTCGGTCACCTCTCCTAAAAATAAGTATAAAAAAATTTAAAATCATTTTATAACTTAATTCTATCTAACCAATTCAGTCCGTGCAAGTTTTTTGCATTACTCCTTTACTAACTAAAAATTAAGATTATCCTCTTTTTCTTGTCATAAATTAATATGCTTTGTATAATGATCTAATTTCTTTCTCTAACATTTCAACCTGATTATGAATCTTCTAAATTTTAATCATAGTATACCATCTATATTTATAATAAGTTTTAGAGTATATAAAAAATATTTCGTATCTATTTTGTTTCTAACAATAATCTTAATGGGGCCAGCTTTTTTGTTAGGTATTTCAGGTTGGAGTGAAACTGAGAGCATAATTTTTTTCCTATCAGCTCACATTTTAGAAGGAGCAATTTGTTTGGGAGTAATTGGTACGGCTTTTGGAACTTTTTTCCCATCTATTGGAATTTTACGTAATTTCCGTTCAACTTTTTTATTTGGCTCTTTACACATAGCTATACTTCAATATTTGCTCTTCATTACCGGAGTAATTGGACTTACTCTACCATTTCCTTTAAGTATAATTGCGATCTCATTGTGGCTTGTTGGGATGCTAATGACTTATATAGCACAACCTGTTTTTGCAATAGAAGGAATTAGAGGCATGGGTGCTATGTTAAGAAGTATTAAACTTGTTAGAAATAATTTATCTTTTGTATTTTTTGTTGTAGTTATCAGTACAGTTATGCAGTTTTTAATTTTTGCATTAATGTTCACTATTTTTATGCCAGATCTGAATCTAAACATTGAAAATAACGAAAGTAAAGGAATTCAAATTTTACTTTCTGATATCTTGAGTGATTCTAGGATTAATATGACTATTCGCTACACACAATATTTTGTTTCTTTGCTTTTCTATCCATTTGCTTCTCTAGTTTGTACTTTTCTATACTTTGATATTTCTCAAAAAGAGAATCCATTAAACATGGATCATTTAGAACAAATGTCAAATAAATTGTTTGGAACACCTATAGGGGTAAACCAAAAGTCAAAAGAACCTTCAGAAGATGATTTTGTTGAGACTAAAAGAGTAAATATTATTAGTCCAGACGACCCTGCAGAAGATCAGTAAAATGAAAATACAATCGGCTGAATTTATTTTAAGTGCTTCTTCGCCAAATCAATTCCCTATCGATCAAAAAACTCCTGAAATTGCATTTGCCGGCCGTTCAAATGTTGGGAAATCAACTTTGATAAATTCTTTACTTAACAGGAAAAAACTTGTAAAAACAAGTTCAACTCCTGGAAAAACTCAGCTAATAAATTTTTTTAAAATAAACAACAAATTTAATTTTGTAGATCTCCCTGGTTATGGTTATGCTAGGGTTTCAGAAGAACTACGTAACCATTGGAAATCTCTAATTGAAACTTATTTACATGAAAGAGAATCTCTTCGAAAGGTGGTACTTATTGTAGATATTAGACATCAACCAACTTTACAGGACAGACAACTTAAGGATTGGTTAGATTATTACGAGCGTCCATCACTAGTTGTTGCCAGTAAAATAGACAAAATAAAACGTAGTCAGATTCAAAGACATTTAATACAAATTCAGCAAATAATGTCTTTAAAAATAAAACCACTAGGGCATTCCTACCTTCAAAATAATAATAACGAAATTTGGAAAAGTTTGAAACCTTATATTGAAACTACAAATTGACCCAAAATATTAATTCTGAAAATGAAAAATATAAATTAAAAAAAAGTAAATAAGGATTTTCAAGAAGTTGAGTTTACAATCTCTGTTTCTGAAAAAAAATATGAACATTCAATAATTGCATTTTCCAAACTGTCTGAGCCATGTACTGTATTTTCTCCAAGACTTTCAGCAAAATCTCCCCTTATTGTTCCCGGCTCAGCATCATCCGGGTTTGTCGCTCCCATAATTTCCCTGTGGTGTAAAACAGCATTTTCTCCCTCCAGAATTGATACCACTACAGGACCAGAACTCATAAATGTTGTCAGTTCTTCAAAAAAAGGTCGCTCACTATGAATTGCGTAAAAACCTTCTGCTTGACTTTTTGACAAATGAATCATTTTTGTACATACAATTCGTAAATTTTTTTCCTCAAAACGACTTAATATTTTACCCACAAGATTTCGACGTACACCATCTGGTTTGATAATAGATAATGTTTTTTCGATTCCCATTTTTATTTATCTATAATTAAATGTTATAAAAAATTTAATTTTTATCCCAAAATTAGCAAAATAAAATTAAATTTAAGGATTAAAATAAGGAAACTAGTTAATATTGCAAAAATTTTTTAAAAGCATTAAACCTACATTTTGGCTTTTTTCAGGATGAAACTGAACCCCCCAAATGTTAGATTTCCTAACAACCGATACAAAATCATAACCATAATTGCTTATTCCTAAAAAGTGTTCAATATTTTTCGGCAATATGTGATATGAATGTACAAAATAAAAGTGATTATTATCAGGAATTCCTTTAAAAAGTGGATCTCTTTTTTTTTTAACTACTTTGTTCCATCCAATTTGTGGTATTTTCAGTTCATGACTAAATCTCTTTACCTTCCCTGGTATCCATCCAATTCCAGGGGTTTTACCATCTTCCTCACTCTCATCCATTAGCAACTGTGCACCAACACAAATTCCTAACAATGGATTACCAGCCACAATTTTTTCCTGAATTGCCTCCAGCATTCCAGATTCCTTTAGCTGTTGCATAGCTGGGTAAAAAGCACCTACTCCTGGAAGGATAATTCTATCCGCCATCATTACTTCTTCCGGATAAGATACAAGCCTATTTTTTAAGCCCAAGAAATCTAACGAGTTTTTTAAATTATAAAGATTTCCTACTTTATAATTAATTATAACGTTCATACTTTTCAGAGTATTCCTTTCGTGGACACTAATCCTTTTCTTCGTGGGTCTATTTCTACAGCACCCCTTAATGCTTGTCCAAGAGATTTAAACATTCCTTCACATTTATGATGATCATTAACACCATAAAGAATGGACAAGTGTAATGTCATTTTAGAACTTATAGCTAATGATTTAAAAAAATGAGTGATCATTTGAGTATCTAAATTCCCTATCATAGGTTGAGTAAATTCTCCTGAAAAAACAAATTCAGGGCGACCAGACAAATCCAAAACGGTTCGAATTAGGGTTTCGTCCATAGGTACATACGAATAACCATACCTAAAAATGCCTTTTTTTTCACCTAAAGCTTCAGCCAATGCCATACCCAACGAAATTGCAATATCTTCGGTCGAATGATGAGTGTCTATTTCCAAATCTCCTATACAACTCAACTGTAAATCAAATAATCCATGAAAAGAAAATAAATCCAGCATATGATCAAGAAAACCAATCCCTGATTTGATATTATTTTTCCCAGTTCCATCAATATTAATTTCTAGTTTGATATTCGTTTCCTTAGTTTTACGTTTAACTAAACCAATTCTTTTATTTCGCATAGTCAATTTAATTTTAAAAAGTTAAAAAGTTTAGAATGAATACGAAAGTCTTCCAGAAAAATGAAAAATAATAGCTCTTGATCCAGTAGGAATTACATGATCGTTGTAACTAAAAGCTGTATCAGGCTTAAATGCATTTAGATCCAAATCAATATTTGCATGTTCAGCAAACACCCAAGAAAAAGTATTATCCCATTCTATACCAATCCTAGTTGATTTTTCTCCCAAACTATTCAAAATAGGTTTAACATGACTTAAATTATAAACACCAAATCTGTAAGTCAACCTTGTTTCTGGAATGTCATAAGTATAACGAACTCCCCCCATTTGAGTATTATTAATTGAATGCCCCAATCCAGTACCACTATTCAACTCAGGACTTCCTCCATTAAAATAGAATTGTGTCCCATTATAAGTGCCTGGTGAAATTTCAAAATAACCATCTAAGTTACGAAGATAATTTTCCCCACTATTGCTAACATCAAGTTGTTCATCCCCTTGTGCCATCATACCCATTATTGTATATTTCTCTCCTGGTTTCTTCCAACTAAACTCAAATTCTGCTGCTCCTCCTGAAATTTTAGTTCTTTCAAGATTATGTCTGTCGTCATATTGAAAATAATTTCGATTCCCCTGATTAGAAATAATATCTGCATAAAGATACCAATTTCTAGTTTCCCATTGCAAACGTATACCAAAATATTCCTGTTCGTGTGCATTATAGTAGATAGGTTTACATGATGAGTTTACAGTATATGTTGCTAAAATTTCATTACAACCAGTACTCGCAGTAAACCCATCTTCTTCAAGGCTTGAAAGACTACTTTCTTTTAAACGAGGTGCTGGTATATTGTTAAACCCCAATGGAACATCATGCTCAGTATATTTGATTCGAAAAATTTCTATTCGAAAAGAATCTATCACATCACCAAGAGAGTCATATTCATGCCAAAAAGGATAATCAAGTGAAAGAAAGTAAAGCCAATCCCCATCTGCAGAAGAAAGTTTCATTCCACCTATTTCATAACACCAAGTCCCCGCTTTGCATCTTTGAGAAAAACCGCTTAGAATTCCGAAAAACACCTTCCCTTTTCTATCCCCAATATTAAGGATCTGTTTACCAATTTTTGTCTCTTCATTAGGATTCCTATTTATTTCTAGAAACGATTGCCTTGCATATAAATTAGCTATCTGTGCATCCGCTTCATTCACTTTTGAGGAATAAGTAGATCTTATATCAGATTGAAAATAAGGCTCTTGGTTTGTTGCAATTTCCAAATTAATTGAAATAGTACGATGTACTATTGTGCGAAGATGTAGTCTTAAATCTTGATCAAAGGAAAATTCTTCTGGAGAATTTGTTTCTGACCTTGATACCATGGGTGATGTTGAATGAATCTTGGAAGATCTGAATCTGTAATTTCCTGAAAATTCAAGGCCTGGTGAAAAAGCTAAATGCTCTTGTCTCTCTATATGATCTCCTCTTTCCAAAGGTATAAAATTAGACTGAGCAAATAAATAACCTTGGGAAATAAATAAAATAATTAATGTACTAACGGACGAAATCCGTCTGAAAAAAATCGTCCGCAAAAAAATAAACATAATGTGCCGAAATTAAGTAAGAGAAGTAATTTATTTACTTAAAATAGAGGAGTTTACCCAAATGGAATTATATTAGAATAGACTAAGAAAAGCAAGTTTTTGAGTTAGTTGCTTTTATTGTTCAAAACTAATTTACAAGATCTAGAATTCTCACTCGAAGATTATGGCTATTTTGCAAATCATCCTTTAACTTTTTATTTACCTCTAACTGATTTACTGCCCATCTCATTACAGATGTTTCTATATCCCTTTCTATTCCTAAACAACGCCCACATTTCTTTAATAATTCTTGTTCACTTTTCTTTAGATTACCATCTATAATTGCCATTGCTGCAAGATAAAAATAGACTTTTACTGCAAGACCGGGCTTCATTGTTATGGGAATTATTTCATCTAATTTTTTTTCTTTCACTTTTGCCATTAAATTGTGTACTTCATCTTTACTTTCAAGAAAACTTATAGCTTCCTGCAAAGCAATAAACTCATGTTTCTCAATAATTCCATCAGCAATCACTATACTGCCAATCGCATTCACCACCCAATTGCGAACTTCTTTCGAAGCATCGTCAAAATCTTTTGTAAATTCACGATCAAGTTGAAGTTTATACATATTATTTTTTTAAAAGTTTTATTATATGATTAATACCACAAAATTATGAAAAATTTTCTAAAGATCAAATTTTGACAAATTTTTAACAAAATTTCAAAAATAATTTTTAAAAATTTATTTTTTTATGAATAAATTGCCGTTTACCATCATCGTACTCCTCCACTCCTTGTCCATTCCCATACAATTTATACTTGTATGTAATTAAACCTTCCAAACCAACGGGACCTCTAGCATGAATTTTAGCATTACTAACACCAACTTCTGCACCTAAACCATATCGAAATCCATCTGCAAATCGTGTAGACGCATTCCAAAATACTCCTGCTGAATCAACAGAATTTAAAAACCATTCTGCTAATTCCTTATTCTCTGTTACAATCGAATCAGTGTGTTTTGAACCAAAATGGTTAATGTGCATCACTGCCTCTTCAGCTGAGTCAACAGATTTAACAGAAATTATTAGATCCACATATTCCGTTTTCCAATCTTCATTAACTGCATTTTTTAATATTAATGATTTGTATGTTTTCAACCTTTTTTTTGTTTCATTACACACTCTAATTTCTACCCCAGAATCTTGCATTTTTAATAAAATGTAAGCCAACCATTTATTTGAATAATTCTGATGAACAAGTAAAGTTTCTAATGAATTACATACCGCAGGGTAATTAAGTTTTGAATCTAAGACAACCGATTTACTTTTAATTTCATCAGCTGCGTGATCTAAGAAAACATGGCATATTCCATCAGCATGGCCAAGTACTGGAATTAGCGACTTTCTTTGAATGTGCTGGACCAGTTGATTACTCCCTCGTGGAATTATCAAATCTAGGTCTGCACTCAATTTAACAAGTTCATCAACTTCGACTCTAGTTTCAACCAAACTTATAGAATTTTTCGGAAAATCATTTTTTAAAACAAATGCTTCCCTTATAATTTTTACCAAAATTCTATTGGAATGAGAAGCTTCTTTACCTCCTTTTAAAATAACTGAATTACCAGATTTTAAACCTAATGCAGAAATTTGAATAAGTGCATCCGGACGAGATTCGAAGATCATCAAAATTACTCCTATCGGGCATGTAACCTTATATAAATCAAGTCCGACGTCCAAACAGGTTGCATCTAAAATATTTCCTGTAGGATTTGGTAATTCTGCAACATTTTCACAATATATGGCCATTTGCTCAATCTTAGATTCGTTAAGCAAAAGGCGATCACAGAGACTTAATGACAATTCCCCTTTTTCGTACAATCTCTTAGCATCAGAAATATCCTTGGCATTTTCTTCTAAAATTAAAGAAGCATTTTCCTTAATCTTAGTTGAAATCTCATACAAAATTTGATTTTTAATTGAAACATCTAGATTCGCTAAAATATGAGATGACTTTCTTGCCTCAAAAAGTTGGTTTTTTATATCCTTTGGAATTTTAGATTTTTTCAATGACATTTTTTATATTACATTTTAAAAATTTGGATAAAGTCAAAATAAACCACTTACAGTAAATTCAAATTTATCCGGGGACTCATAAGGTCGTTTATCTAATTTTGAGCCATGCTCGAAACGCAAAACACCCATTGGCGTTATCACACGAATTCCAAAACCTACACTTTTTCTTAAATCAAAAAAATCAGGTTCTTTTTCTCCCAAAAGCTGATATTGTCTTGATTCTGAATTAACATTCCCTGCATCAAAAAAAAACAGTCCACGAACAAAGCTATTTTCATCTTGACTCAGTGGGAACAGCAGTTCAAGATTAAAAACACGCTCAGAGATTCCACCACTTTTTAATTCTTGTAATTCACTAGTACTCAAAGATATAGTTCTACTGTCAAAAGACTTTGTATTTTGATAACCAAGTTTATCTGTATAAACTCTATAATCCATATTGTATGCTTGCTCGCCTGTACTATAAGGCCCTGCAATATTATAATAGTTGTGACCTCTAACTGAATCAATACCCCCTAGTCGATATCGATCTTCTGAAGGTATTGGAGATCCTCCCTGTTCCTGTAAAATACCAAAACGACATTTACCCATCAAAATAAATGTATTCGCATTATTCAAAGCCCAAAATCTCTGAAAACGGAATTTATACTCACGCAATTGAATATTTCCACCAAATGGAGTTCCTGTTTGTATAATTTGGATAGAAGATTTTATCCCACTACTTGGGAAGATCGGGTGATTCACCGAATCGTATGTCAGTGAGGGAGATACAGAGCGTTTAAATACATCATCTCCCGTATCTGAAAAAAGTCGATCCATAGCACTAATTTGAGTGCCTAATCGCAAATCTTTGAAGTAAACAGGCCTCCCTAAACTAAAACCATAACTGTTCTCTGTAATTACTCCACGATTAAATTCTGTAGAATCATTACTCTTACTTCTTGAACCAAAAATTGATCCTGATACTAATGAATTTAAAATTCGTGGTTCAATCAAAGTTATATCAAATTTCTGCTGCACACTCTGTTCAGCAAAGTTAGCCGTCAAACGCAACGTACGACCTGAACCAAACAAATTACCTTTAGATAGTGTCAAACCTCCTGTGAATCCTGAAAAGTCACTATAACCTAACTGTGCTTGGAATGTGCCCGTCTGAGATTCTTTTAAACGCAATAAGATATCAAAAACATTATCTTCTTCATTTCTAATTGATCTTTCCAGTATGACACCTGAATCAAAAAAACCTAATCTATTAATATTCTGCTGGCTTAAAATCAACTTTTTTCCATTAAAGAGTTCTTCTTCCTGTAGATCAAACTCTCTCCTAATTACATGATCTCGTGTTTCTTTATTACCAGCAATTTCTAACCGTCCTATATATGCCTTTTCGCCTTTTTCAATTCGATAATTAACATCAACAATTTTTCTTTCTTCATCAACTTTAATTTCTGGAACAATTCTAACAAAGGCGTAACCTTGCTCATGGTAAATCTCAGAAATTTCAGATCGATCCCTATTTTGTAAAAAAGGATTATATATTTCATCTTTTTTTAACAATAATTTCTTTAATAATTTTTTTTCATCCCCTATAATTTCTCCTGAAACCTTTATCTCACCAGTAAAATATTGATCTCCTTCTGAAATATTCATTCTAACTTCTACTCGACTGTAATCAGCATTATGAATTAAAGTTACATCAGGCTTTTCGATAAAGACTTTTATAAATCCATTTTTTAGATATTGTTGAGTTATCATTGCTAGATCATTGTTGATAATTTCTTCACGAAAAAGCCCTGATCTGTTCGCCCATGAAACGCAGTCAATTTCCGAACTCATGATTAAGCGTTTTATATCAAGTTCGGAAAAAAAATTTGTTCCAGAAACATAAATATCAGTAATAAATACTGGAGGAGTTTCCTCTATTTCAAAAAATACCATGAAATAATTTTTAGTTTCGCTAGTATTTTCGATCAATTTAATTCTACTTTTTACTTTTACATTTGGAAATCCTTCGCCTCTGTAATGTTCTAAAATTATTTGTTCATTTAGTAAAATTTTTTCTTTATCAAATGGATCATGCTTCAACAAAGTCATTTTTTCTTCAATTACAGATTTTTCTTCAAGTAAAACACCTTTAATATTTACTCCTTCCAATCTCGGTTTTTCATTTACTAAAAAACGAAGTAAATATCCATTATTTCCATCTAAATTAGATTCCTTTATTACTATGGCCTGAACATCATCATATAAATTCATTTTATAAATTGAATGAATATCTTTTCTAATTTTTCTACGATCTAAAATGTCTCCTATCTGGCTTTGGATTAGAAAAATGATTTGAGACGATTCCAAATCAGATGTCCCCTTAATTTCAATTTCAGAAATGTATCCTGAAGATTCACTAACATTTTTCATTTGTGCAAATATTGGCACATGAAAAATTAAGTTTTGTAAGATTCCTAGAAATAAAAAGCTTATTAATATATGGAAAAAATAATGAAGGATTTTCATCGGGTTTGAAAGAACTATAAATAAGACAGAAAATGAGTTTTCTTCAAGAAAATTTTAATCATTCGGAAGCAAATGTAATTGTCCATTTTCCATAAGGTGTCTATACCGCATTTCTGAAGCAAGATTAGTATTGTGGGTAATCATAATAAGGGTAGTATCATTCTCTTGGTTTAATCGCAACAAAACCTCCATCACCTTAATACCCGTCTCCTCATCAAGATTCCCAGTAGGTTCATCAGCTAGTATAATCCTAGGACTATTGACCAAAGCTCTTGCAATTGCGACTCTCTGTTGTTCTCCACCAGAAAGTTGAGCTGGCTTATGGACAGAACGTTTCCCCAAACCAACTTTTTGAAGTATATCTATAGATTTTTTTCGGACACTTTCAGATTCTTTCCCATTAATTAACTGTGGAATCATCACATTTTCAAGTGCCGTAAAATCTTGTAATAATTGATGAAATTGAAAAATAAAACCAACTTCACAGTTCCTAAATTTTGCAGCTTGATCACGACTTAAATTAGCTAAATTAGTTCCATCTAGAATTAGTTCGCCTTCATCTATACTTTCCAATGCTCCGAGGACATGCAAAAACGTACTTTTTCCAGTTCCAGACGCTCCTAATATAGCTACTGAGGAACCTGACTCTACCTCAAAATTCAAGCCACGCAAAATATGAAGCTTACGACCTTCTCCATCTAAGTAGCTTTTATGAAGATTTGAAACTTTAATTTGCATAACATAAAGAAGATATAACGATCATTCAGAATATCAGAAAAGTATAAAAATTAACAAGATGAAACTAACCACTTTAATTAAGAATAGAGTCCTTCAATTTGTTTTTTGAATTCTTCTTCTACATCTGCGCGTTTCAATTTAAGTGTTGGCGTAAGCATTCCATTTTCAATACTCCACTCTTCGGATAATAATACAAATTTTTGTGGATATTCAAATTTCTTGAAATCTTTTCCATATTTATACAATTCATTCTCAAACAATTTTTTGATAAAAGAATCCTCAATTAAACTTTCTCCGCTATCAGAAATTCCATTTTCTTTAGCATAATTTTTAACTGAGTCCATTGCGACAACAATTACTGCAACAATAAAAGGTCGGTTAAAACCATACAGCATTACTTGGTCAATATATGCACTTAGTTTTAAAGATTCCTCTAGAGGTGCTGGGGCAACAAACTTCCCATTTTCAAGTTTGAACTGCTCCTTGATACGACCTGTAATGTAAAGATATCCATCACCGTCTATATGGCCTAAGTCTCCTGTTCGAAGTCCTCCTTTTTCATTAATGCTCTTTTTATTTTCTTTCGGCAAGTTATGATAACCAAGCATTATATTTTCACCATAAGCCACTACTTCTCCATCTTCTTCATTAGAACCTTCTACCGATTTATCTATTTCTATCCTTACTCCAGAAAGAGGTTTACCTACTGAACCAAAACGTCTCGATCCAGGATAATTGACTGTTAGTGCAGCAGTATTTTCGCTTAAGCCATAACCCTCATAAAGGCTGATACCTATATCGTTAACAAACTCGGCCACTAAAGGACTCAAAGCGCTTGCACCACTAACAGCAATTCGCAAATTTCCTCCAAATCGATTCAAGATTTTTTTAAAGATTATTTTTTGTGCAAGTGTTAGTATCAAATTATCTAATAATCCAAGTTTTTCCCCCTCTCTCTCACGCTTGGCCTGTTTTAGGCCACCGTAAAAAAGAGAACGTATAAATCCTGGTTTTTGATTCATTTGTTCTTTAAGACGATCATATATCCTATTATAAACACGAGGAACAGCAAAGAATACATTGGGCTTTACTACACCTAATTCATCAATAAGCGTATTAACATCATCAACCAATCCCGCAGAACCACCACAGCCAATTATGCCATGTACTTCTGCCACTTGACCAAATACATGTGCCCAAGGCAAAAAAGCTAGTGTGCGAACATCTTGATCCATTCCGAGCAAAGGTGTAACCACTGAACATTCAAATATCAGATTCCTATGACTCAATATCACACCTTTTGGATTGCCTGTAGTTCCAGATGTATAGATCATTCCCATCGGCGATTGTGATTCTGGTCTAATTACATCAACTGGGTTCATACTACCTATGTTAATCAAATCTTCATACGTTTTAACATCTCCCTTAAAAGTCCCTGCAATTAAAACCACATGCTCCAAATTATCAATCTGGTTAGGGAAATTACGAGTTTGTTCATAGATAGTCTCATTGGCTACTAGTAAAACTTTGGCTCCACAGTCTCGTATGATGTATTCCCATTCCTTAGTCATTTGTGTCTCATACATAGGAATGTGTTGTGCACACAATCCGTATGTAGAGTATGCCGATACTGCCCATTCTTCTGTATTTTTACTTATAACAGCTACTTTGTCTCCAGCAACTACTCCAAGGGAAGCAAGTCCTCCACGAAAAGAATCTACTTTTTTTGCAAACTCTTCATAAGTAGTCCATTTGTAAATACCATCACGCTTTGTTCCAAATAAAGGTCTATCTGCATATTTAGCCGTTGATTCTTCTAACATTTCAATTAAATTCTTAGGGGGATTAACTTCTATAGATTCAGTCATATTTATCTCCAAAAAAAGTGTTATTTATTTTTCACTTTTATCAATTTTTAACTAATTCAATCATTTTTTTAAAAATTTTATTTAAAAGAAATAACTTAATAATATTAACGTCAATTTTAATTGGTTATAATGCAAAAATTATTTCCTTCCCTCGTACACTTTTGTCAACTTCACCATTTAAAAAAACAGTTTGACCATTTACTACAGTCCGAACAGGCCAGCCCTTTAATTCCATTCCATGATAAGGTGACCAATTCACCTTAGTTTGCAATAGACCGTTTGTTACTGTCTTCTTTAACCCCATATCAACTAAAACAAAATCTGCATCTTGTCCGACTTCAATACTACCTTTACGATACATTTTATATAATTTTGCTGGTGCAGTTGACATCCAATATACCACTTCATTTAAAGTACATTCATTGCGATTAACCTTATCTAACATCAAAGGTAGTGAAGTTTCTACCCCGGGCATTCCTGAAGGTGCAATACCATATGGTTGATTCTTTTCTGATAAATTATGTGGAGCATGATCAGTAGCAATACAATCTATTATACCATTTTTTAACCCTCTCCAAAGAGCATTTGCATGACGCTTAGAACGCAATGGAGGATTCATTTGAGCTAATGTACCAAGTTTTTCGTAGCATTCCGGAACAGTCAAAATGAAATGCTGAGGGCAAACCTCCGATGAAATATAATTTTCTTTAGGCAATCTTTTAAGATAATCACACTCCCCTTCTGTAGTCAAATGCAAAATATGTAATCTACGTTTAAATTTTAGTGATAGACTAACAGCTAGTTTTGTAGCCATAAGAGCTACGGATTCATCTCTAATAAAAGAATGTAACCGAACATCTGAAAAATCCTTCAAGAACTCCTTATTAGTCTGCATAATAGATTCGTCCTCTGCATGTACTGCGATTAAGCGTGATCCATTTGCAAATATTTTCTCTAATATTTTAGGATCATCCACTAACAAGCCACCCGTAGATGAACCCATAAAAATTTTTATTCCACTAACATTTTCTACATTATTTAAAACATTTAAATTATCATTAGTTGCTCCTATAAAAAATCCGTAATTCACAACAGATTTTTCAGCTGCCAACTTTTTTTTCTCTTTCATTCTTTGAATAGTGGTAATTGGTGGGTCATTGTTAGGCATATCTAGGAAACTAGTTACCCCTCCAGCAGCTGCAGCACAAGAACCACTATGTAAATCTTCTTTTTGTATATCTCCCGGTTCTCGAAAATGGACTTGCGGATCAATAATACCTGGAATCAAAAACAACCCTTCAGCATTAATAATTTCACCCATTTCTGGAATATTTTTCCCTATTGAGAAAATTCGACCATCAACTACAGAAACATCAACTTTTTGATTGCTTTGGGGAAGAACAACCTCGGCATTTCTAATTGTAAGTGAATTTTTCATGAATAGCTTCCATATTCAGCTCTAAGAAATGCTGCTGCTTCTTTTGCAAAATATGTTAAGATCATATTTGCTCCTGCTCTTCTTATTGACAATAGCATTTCCATCATTGCTTTTTCACGATCAATCCAACCTTTTTGAGATGCGGCAACAACCATCGAATATTCTCCTGAAACATTATATGCCGCAATTGGTACATCAAAAATTTGATATGCACGGGAAATCACATCCAAATATGTCAAAGCAGGCTTTACCATTACTATGTCAGCTCCTTGCTCTATATCTAGTGAAATTTCTCTCAAGGCTTCTCTAACATTAGCTGGATCCATTTGATATGTTTTTTTATCTCCATTTTTTGGTGCTGACTCTAGAGCACCTCTAAAAGGTCCATAAAAAGACGATGCGTACTTGGCTGAATATGCTAATATTCCAACATTATAGAAACCGTTAGAGTCAAGAGTTTTTCGAATTTCTCCAACCCTACCGTCCATCATATCTGACGGAGCAACCCAATCTGCTCCTGCTTCCGCATGGGAAAGAGCCATTTTACATAATACCTGAACAGATTCATCATTTACAATTTCATTTTCAATGACAAGTCCGTCGTGACCATGACTTGTATATGGATCAAGAGCAACATCGGTTTGTACACATAAGTCAGGTATAGCTGATTTTATTTCAATTACTGCTTTCTGAACCAAACCATTCGAATCATAAGACTTTGATCCTGATTTGTTCTTCTCTTTTGAGAAACCAAATAAGTTGACACCACCAACTCCTAGAGCATAAAGTTCTTCACATTCACGAACTATTTCATCCACTGAAAAACGAAATTGTCCAGGCATACTTACAATTTTTTCTCGTTTTGATTTCCCTTCCGTTACAAACATAGGATAAATTAGCTGACGTGGAGAAATTTCAGTTTCTCTCACCAAACCTCGAATTGGTGCTGAAACTCTTAAACGTCTTGGGCGAGAGACTAAATCCATATTAAAATCCTTTATCGCAAAAAATAAAAATGGCTAAACTACCTTTTTTTCTAAAACAAATCGAAATCATTACCAAAATCAAGCAGGGATTCAATTAATTTCGAAATAATATTGAAGTACTTTTAAGTAAAAACATTTACCATAAACAAAGATATACACAAGCATTGGGAAGATAAGTATAATCATTTTTTTTTAATCAGACAAGAAATTATCTAATATAATTAGAACCAAGATTTTTCAAAATTCCAATTAAAATTATTCTTTATTTTTTACAATCAATTCATCTTGAATTTCCTTAAATTTAGATATCTCGTTATGGTATTGAGTATAATATATATTCAAATTTCCACGGTCAGTGTCTTCCCAAAATGTAGGCCCTGAAAATTTAAGTCTAGCAAATATTACTTCCATTGTTTTCAAAAATAAAGTTTCTCCCAACAAAGTAAGATCCTGTAATGTATCTTTTGCAATAATGCTAACAAATTCATCTTCTTTTTTGTTTATATAGAAAAGTGCCAATCCTATATGTAATAATCTTATTCCATGGTTTTGACTAAAAAACTGAACTGCAAAATCTCTATTCATATCCTTAAAATTATCGAACATAAGAAACTTGTCCAATATTTCCTGCTGTATTTTTCTATCCCAATTATTATTATATATTTTTATTGAAATCTTTTGCATCTCAGACGCCAATGTATCCAAAATAAAAGCTAAAGATTTAGCCCTAGAAATAGCATTAAAGCATTGTTGTCCATAAAAAACAAAATATTCAATACATTGCTTTGTTCTTTCAATTTCTCCATGTTCAATCAAATAATCTACAAATTGACCGTAATGGAATACCAAATTATATAAATTTCGTGGCTCGTTATTGTGTTGTCCATGTTTGAGCGCAAACCTAAAATAAGTATTTAGTCTAATCGTAATTAATTCGACCAAAGCTTGATCGTTATTTTCTACAGCCTTTTTCCCTAGTTGACTCAATTGTTCAACGCATAAAGTTGAAAGATCAAATTCTCCAGTATCTAGAAAAATATTGTATACATTTCCAATCAATCTAAAACTTTTTTGTTCATAAAAAGTGTGTGATTTTTCCACTTCTTTCAATAAACTTTTCATGGTCCGGAAAGAAATGTCTTCAATTATTCTTTGTTGTATTACAAAAAAAGAATCTGAAATATTATTTTTTTGCTCTACAAAATATCCTATTAAAGTGCCAATTCCTTCGATTACCTGAGCTTTGGGTTCTTTAAAATTAACATATATTAGTAAATCAATTAATTGATTTAATTCTTCAAACAAATTGTGCTGAATATTTGAAAGTTCACTAACAGAATATTTAGCATCAGGACCTTTTTTTATTAATTTATTTATTGAGTTATAACTTGATCTTAAAATATTTTCTATAACATTACTTGTTTTTGTAGCTCTTAAAATAGAAAAAATAAATGGGAACCCTATAACCAGAGAAATTGTAAGCAAAATGTGAAAATTGAAAATCAAACTTGAAATTATTTGCACTTCTGATTCTGCAAGAACTTTAATAGTCAGTGAGTGAACCAAGCAGCCGGCGCCCCACCACACAAATAAAAGACTAGGCCAATTATCCATGTACAAATCAATTAACTTAGGAACATTTTGAGCTGCAAAAGTTATCACTATTGTAAGGCTACCTAAAATTATAGCAAAGAAAGACAACCAAACAATAGGTGCAAAACCAACATCTAAATCAATCCAATTTGGATCTAATCCATTGTCTTCAAAAAATTTAAAGTAAATTGGGAAAAGATATATACGGAACAAAAAATCTGCCAACCCCATAGATAAAAAAATTATCAGACCCGCTTGTAGAGAACGTGATCCGGTCAGTAATGTTATTAATACTTGTTTGAAACCCCGGATTATATCAGTTGATCCATCCATATAACTCAAATTATGTTATGGGTTCAAGTGTTAGTAACCTTTATCTTAGGATCCTACACTATTTTTGATCTTTTTCTTCTGAGGTAATTTCTGTAGGTGATTTCTTAATGAATAAACGCCCTTCATTATTTTCCAAAATTGCTTGAAAAGGAGGTTTATGCTTCATTGATGAACGTGATGATTCTTCAAGGCTATACAAAGATTTTGCCCTTTTTGTCATAGTAACTACTTTTTCAAACAAATTCTTTTTGTCCTCATGCTTATGCTCTTCAACAAATTTCAAATAATCGTCTTTCATATTTTTTTATGAGTAATAGTTAAATTATAAAAGTGTTACGCAATTATAAAGTCAACAACAACACTTCTGTTTCATTACGAAATACCGAATCTGGAAATTCTTCTAACAATTGTTCTAACAATCTTTCTGCCTTTTTAAAATCTCCCATACTGATTGCTATTCTTGCCAAAGCCCGCCAACGAATATCATTCCAAGAATTAATGTCAATAGAATCTAACATTAACTGAGCCTCAACCCATTGCTTTTTTTGTTCATACAATCCCGCCAAGCTAAGTCTTGATATATTTTTTAGAAAATTTGTAACTTCTGGATGCTCAATTACCTTTTTAAATTCAGAAATTGATTCGTCAAAATTGGACTGCATGGCATAAATCCTTCCAGATTCCAATAGAGCCAAAACGCTAAGTTTGCTATCAAATTCAGACTTTGCGAAATTCTGTAAGGCCAAAATACCCTGACTAATTCTTTCATCTTCAGTTATTGTTAAATCTTCCAGCTTAATTCTTACATTGTGGAAAAGATTTGCTCGTTCAATCTTTTCCTGAATCAAATATTGTCTAATTCCCCAAATTGTTAATATAATTAATATGAGTAATATACCAATTATCGTATAGAGGCGCTTTTTTCTATAAGCATGATCAACAAATGTATACAGAAGTTTTTCAGCTTTGTTTGGTTGCAAGATTTCCTTGCGACTCATATTTTCAGCATCACTCATTAAATTTCCGTCAGTATATAAAAATAACTAATTTTTCTAAAAATTTATTTTCATACAATTTTATGGCATATCGTCAAACCCTTCAAGCAGAATTATTTAAAATATAGAAAGATTTAATATTTTAATACAATTAATAAGGTTTTTTCTTAACCAAAATAAATTCTATTTACAACCTTAATATCTAATTAGAAAAAAGTTTAAAAAAATTTTTATAATAGATGAACTAATTTTTCTAAAAAAAAATAATATTAACCAATTTTCTTAGCCAGTTCTTGAGAAAATTTTGCAGAAATAGCGAAAATTGATTCCATTGGATTTGCACCAATCGAAGTTGGAAAAACAGAGCCATCAAAAACAGAAAGATTTTCAACTTCATGGTGAGTTCCTTCAGAGTTAACCACGCTTTTTTCTGGGTCTTCACCCATAGGACAGCCACCCATCACATGAGCTGAAAACAATCTAGCTTTCAATATTTCCATAGGTAATGAAGAGATGGCCTCTTTGGCTTTTTTAGGACTTTTATATATTGCAGCATCTCTGTGTACTGGGCTTACTGATTTAGCTCCAGCTGCGAATTGTATGTCCGCCATTACATGAAATGCATCCCTAATCCCATCCCAAACATAACTTGAAACTGTATAATCTAGACCTGGACTTCCATCTTTTTTTAAAAAAACGCTCCCCCCTATGCTTTCTGGATGGAATCCATCACGTTGGAGAGCTATTAAAACTTGTAGAAAAGGTCTTTTCCTCATTATTTCAGAGTGAAATTTTCCATGCCCTTCCAAATTAGTTGCAACCAACATTGGTTGCAAGGGAGGACACTCTAGCTTAAAACCGGATTTGTTCAAATCTAGTCGAGTATCAATATAATGATCTGAAAAACTTGTCTGAGGTGCTCCGTATTCTCCAAAAACCTCGAATGGCATTATTGCTCCAGAGAGATTTACTGGATGCAAAAAAGTTCTCTTGCCAACTATACCATAAGGATTAAAAATTTTGTTTTTAGAACGCAACAAAACAGCAGGACTTCCAATCCCTCCAGCAGCTAAAACGTAATGTTTTGCTCTTATTTTGAAAAATTTTTTTGATGGAGCATTACCACGCTTTGTCATTGAAAGACACTTTAGGGAAATAATTCTTCCATTTTTTATTTCAAAATTTTCAGCTCTAGCTTTTGAAATAAGCATTGCGCCTTCTTTTAATGCACCAGGTATGGTAGTAATAAGTGTAGACTGTTTCGCATTGGTTGGGCATCCAGTTCCACAATACCCCAAATTTTGACATCCTACTACATTTCTCTTAATCTTTCCCCATCCTATTCCAAGTCTAGTACATCCAGTTTCAAGTACACTATTGTTTGCATTTGAAGGTAGAGACCAAGACTGAATTTTATATCTTTTCTCTACCCATTCAAACCATGGGCTCATTTCGGACTCAGAAAATCCTTTTACACCCATTTGATCAACCCAAAAATTTAGTGTAGTTTCAGGTGTCCTAAAGCTTGTTGTCCAATTGACTCCTGTGCCTCCTCCTACCATTCTACCTTGAAAAATTTTTATTCCACGATCCCTAGTTTGTCTACTTGCTGATTCCTGATAAAGCATTGAGTATGCTTCATCTTCCTTCATACGAAAATCATTTGATGTTTTTAGCGGTCCCTCTTCAACAATAATCACATACAATCCTACTTGAGCTAGTATTTCTGCAGTATTTCCTCCTCCAGCTCCAGATCCTACAATTACAACATCTGCCTCTAAAGTTTCATCAGAGGTAACTAAAGATGCATCAATATGCTTCCATCCTTTCTCGAAACCTTTAGAAACATAGTCTATAAATTTTTTCTTTGATTTAACCATATTAAATTTACTAAAATTTAAGGGATCAGACTGTTTAAATTTATTGGTCCATAATAACCGCAAAATTCCCAAGATCGTGGATTACCATACCAACAAGCAACTGTTATCTCAACCAAACCCATGTATCCTACACGGAGCTCATTACCTGTAATAAAATTATCAGGTTCACTTTTACGCCACTTATTTAAAAAATTTTCAATTTCACTTGGATCTTCCCAGGCACTTGGTACACCAGTGATTAAACGAGGAGTCATAGATAAAATAAAATTGGATTTCATAACTTCAAATAACCGTTTTAATTCCGTTTGAGTCAAAATTGGCAAACCTAAAACAGCTATATCCCAACCAATAATTATCTCTTTAATTGATAATTCGGCTTCATCTAGTGATGATGGTAAACTATCTGCAAGAATAACCGGAATAAGCTTTGATAAAATTCCACGATCTTGCAAACTTAAAAATTCAAAGTGATGCCCTAAATCTTCTGGCGCAGGAGGAATAGTTGGAGAAGCAAGACAGGTTTCAAATGCTAAAATTGTAACCCCACTAACCGCACTTTTTTTTAACAAACTTCTTCGAGTAAGCATTTGAGAAAAATTAACAATTTTTATATAAATTTAATTTGTTGGATGTAGGAAAATATTTAGGAAGAATAATCATCCTTCACAAGAAATCTCTTTTAATTTTGCAGCTTGCCAGAGTAATTCATATTCTTCAAGACTTGTATTTTCAGGTTTTTTCCTTACTTTCTCTAACTGATCTTCTACGTAGTGGAAACGATTTTCAAATTTAGTATTTCCACGTCTTAATGCCAATTCTGGGTCGAGTTTCAGATGACGTGCAAGACTAACAACAGCAAGCAAAATATCTCCTAGTTCTTCTTCTATATTATTCTGCGAGATTACCTCTTCTCCAAGTTCTGTTCTGAGTTCCAAAATTTCTTCATGAATTTTTTCAAATACTGAATCAATATCAGGCCAATCAAAGCCAACCTTTGCCGCTCTTTTGCCAAGTTTCTCAGCTCTCATTAGAGCAGGCAATGCTAATGCTACATCATCAAGAATACTGGGGAATTGACAACCTCTTCGTCTAGCTTTTTGATAACGTTCTTGTTTTTTCTGAGCTTCCCATTCCTCACTTTGGTATTCCATATCTCGCTTACCTTGTTCTCCAAAAACATGAGGATGCCTTCTTATCATTTTATCAATAATTACTTGGACAACTTCATCAAAATCGAAATAACCTGACTCCTCTGCAATACGAGAATGAAAAACTATTTGAAGCAATAAATCTCCTAGTTCCTCCTTTATCGAATCAATATCATTACATTCAATCGCTTCCGATACCTCATATGCCTCTTCAATTGTGTATGGAGCGACACTAGTAAAAGTTTGCACCTTATCCCATGGACAACCATCTGTTGGATCTCTCAAACGAGCCATTACTTTTTTCAGGTTTTCAATTGGTGATTTTTCTTTCATGGACTCTTTTCAGTTCAATAATTCCATGACCATGGTATGAGTTTCTCTGGCCTAAATTCATTAATAAGAGCTCTAGCCAAAACTAGACTAGTATCAATACAAAATATATTACCTATTTTACGTTCCGGAATCCCTATAGGAATTTCAGTACACCCTAAAATAATAGCTTCTGCTCCCTTGTCCTTTAATGACTCAAAACCATCAATTAATATATTCCTGGCTTTTTTTGTAACAGGATTAGCCTTAACTTTGATACCATATTCCGGATTATACAAAGCTTCATTATGGAGATTTTGCTGCAATCTTTTACTAAGAGTACATACATCATAACCATATCCTCTAAGTACTTCTGGATAAAATCCTGCTTTCCAAGTTCCTATTGTTGAAAGAACTCCAACAGTTTTAACATCTGGACATTCTTTCTTTAAAAATTTAGCAGTCTCTGAAATCATATCAAGTACTTTTAACTTTCTTGCTGATTGATTGATTTTTCTTAAAAAAACATCCTTAATTGCCGGAGCATGAGCTGTATTACAAGGTATTCCAATCACAGTAGCACCTTGATCCATTAGATTTTGTAAATTACTGAATATTGCATGTGCAGGATTTTTTGAGTTTTCCCCCAAAAGAAAACTGGTTCTATCTTCAATCAGACCAGGTGTAGAAATTAAGATAGTTGGTAAGTAATCTTGATCTTTTTCAGCTTTAGTTTGCTGTAAAATTTTCAAAGCACAGTCAAGCCCAGCATATGGACCCGCACCACCCACAATTCCTATTTTAGTATCATCTTTAACCATTAGATGTATTCAAAAAAAATATTTTGATAGATCTAAAGTAAATATAAATTAAATCCACCGTTTTCAACAACAATAGTTTTTTTATCTCTAATAATTTATATTTCCATCTCCACCCATACCTATATATAACTCTTTAACATCTTCATTATTTACTTAATTCTGTTCCTGCTCCATTCATCACCATCCTTCCATTTTCAAATAAGTATCCATATTCGTCATATCGAAGTTCAATATTTGTATTTTGTTATACTAAAAGTCAACTTATTCCTTATGATTAAGATCTTTTACAATTTCAAAAAATTTATCCTACCAATTGAAACGCAATCCCCATAAAATGTTCATCAAGCAAGATCATTTTTGGTTTTGACTTCAACGTTCTACTAATTTTCATTACCTGTTGTGAAAATTTTTCACTTACGGAAATTGAATGTTAAACAATAAATAACAAGAAGTTTTTATACTTTCAACATAATTGTTGATAGTTATTTCAAGAAGGTATATCTTGTATCTTCTTGAATAATGTATTGAATCACTTAATGTATAATTTAAATTTAAAAAAAGAAGGAGAAAATATGAGATCACTCATAAAACATTTAATTTTGTGCACTGGATTTTTTGGAATAATTTTTATTCCATTTATCTCTGGAGCCGCAGATTGTCCAAGAGGGACACTCGATAAAAGATACTGCGATGTAAACGGAGATTTGGTTGCAGATACTCCAACAGACTCTAGCAAATTGGTAGATCCTAGCACTATAATATTTGCTTACACGCCTGTAGAAGACCCAGCTGTTTACAGAGGTGTTTGGGCTGATTTCCTCGATCATATGGAAAAAGTAACGGGTAAGAAAGTAGTATTTTTCCCAGTGCAGTCAAATGCCGCACAAATTGAAGCAATGCGTTCAGGTCGTTTACATGTTGCCGGATTTAACACTGGTTCCAATCCCCTTGCTGTCAATTGTGCAGGGTTTGAGTCATTCGCAATCATGGCCAGCCTTACTGGACATTTTGGTTATGAGATGGAAATCATTACTTTTCCAGGTAGTGGTATAAAAAAAGTGGAAGATATCCGTGGTAAAACTCTAGCATTTACCTCACCTACTTCAAATTCCGGGAAAAAAGCACCTTCAGCTATTTTGAAGAGCAAGTTCGACATGATTGCAGATCGTGATTTTAAGGCAGTATTCTCTGGTAAACACGACAATTCTATTCTTGGTGTCGCCAACAAGGATTATATAGCCGCTTCAATTGCAAACTCTGTTAAATCTAGGATGATTAAAAGAGGGGTGATCAAAGCAGAGGACGTAATCACTATTTACAAGTCTCAGACTTTCCCTACAACAGGTTTTGGGTATGCCCACAACCTAAATCCTGCGCTAAAGGCAAAAATAAAAGAATCGTTCTTTAGTTTTCAATGGGACAAGCCAGACTGGTCACAGAAGAAGATGGTGCCAACTTCTCTGAAAGTTGAATTCTCAAAATCCAAAGAAGGGCAGTTTATCCCAATTACTTACAAGTCTCATTGGGCAGTAATCCGGACGATAGACAAAGCGAACGGAGTTTCTTACGCTTGTAAATAATTTACTCATCGGTTTCAACAGAATATACATAATCCGACTTTTTCATGTTGGGACCGATCTAGTTTTCAGCTTAAAAAATCTATGCTTGAAATAAAACAACTAGTTAAAAAATACCAAACAGGTGACTTGGCCATAGATAGGGTAGATCTTACGGTTGAAAATGGACAAGTAATCGCACTTATCGGTCCTTCCGGTGCAGGAAAAAGCACACTAATCCGATGTGTTAACCGTTTGGAAAATTCAACCTCGGGTGAAATCTGGCTAAATGGTGAAAATATCGTCAAAATGCGTTCAGGAAAGTTAAGACGAACCCGCAGGAGTATGGGTATGATTTTTCAAGAATATGCACTCGTAGAACGTCTTACTGTTATGGAAAATGTTCTTTCAGGACGCTTGGGATATGTTGGTTTCTGGAGAAGTTTTTTGAGGAAGTTTCCACAATCAGATATTGGTGCAGCCTTTGGACTTCTGGCGAAAGTTGGACTCGACACAATGGCAAATAAACGAGCAGATGAACTATCTGGAGGCCAACGACAACGAGTAGGTATTGCTAGAGCATTAATACAAAAACCAGATATTTTACTTGTCGATGAACCTACTGCCAGTCTTGACCCGAAAACATCTCGCCAAATAATGCGTCTGATCACAGAGCTATGTGAAGAAAATAAACTTGCGGCAATCATAAATATCCATGATGTTGCTCTCGCACAAATGTATGCAGAAAGGATTGTTGGTTTGCGTGAAGGTCGCATAGTATATGACGGTAATCCAGATGATTTAAAACCAAATGTTCTATCTGAAATCTATGGAAAAGAAGACTGGACTAATGTACGCAAGCAAAAAACTAAAAATAAGAACTCAATAAAAGAAATTCCAAATACAGACGAACATATGGAAGAAATGCAGTAAATGAATGACATTCCTGAAAACACTCAAAAACTAGGAGTTACCAAAATGGAAACAGCTGCTTTTTCTGAAAATTGGAGTCCTCCTCCATTTATTAAAAATCCACTTTTGAGATGGGGACTTCTGCTAACTTTCATACTCTATCTGTCCTTGTCTATCGGATCTCTTGATGTGAATTGGGAACGAATTTATGTGGGACTTGACCGTGGTGCAAAATTTGTCTATGGATTCATGAATCCAAATTTTTCTGGAAGGTGGACAGACATTAGTGAAGGTATAATTGAAAGTCTTATTATGACTGTCACTTCAACCGCAATTGGAATCATAATTTCTATTCCTATAGGATTTGGCGCAGCTCGCAATCTTGCCCCTTTACCAGTATACTTGTTTTGCAGGAGTATCATCGCGCTTTCAAGAAGTTTTCAGGAAATCATAATCGCCATTCTGTTTGTTGCCATTTTCGGATTTGGTCCACTGGCAGGTGTCTTAACTCTTTCATTTGCAACTATTGGCTTTCTTTCTAAATTGCTCGCAGAAGATATAGAGAGTATTGATAAAAATCAAGCAGAAGCTGTTAAAGCAACAGGATCATCTTGGTGGCAATGGCTCAATTATGGAATTCAGCCACAGGTTATGCCTCGTTTGATAGGGCTTTCTCTTTACCGCTTTGATATCAATTTTCGTGAATCTGCGGTAGTAGGACTTGTAGGAGCTGGAGGAATTGGAGCCACACTCAATACTGCTTTTGATCGTTATGAATACGATACTGCAGCAGCCATTCTCATTATTATAATTGGCATTGTAATGCTATCAGAATATATTTCAGGTTATATAAGAGCCGGAGTTCAGTAATGACTAAAAAACTTAATCCTAAAACAAGGGTTTGGCATTACAGAAGTCGTAATAAACAACTTATTTCCTGGTTTATATGGCTGGTTGCTACTGCTCTTTTTATGTATTGCTGGCAAAGGGTATCAGAAAGCACAACCTGGTTTTTTGTTTGGGATGCCCCTAGAATTGCTGGAGACATAGGTTATCGTATGATTCCACCTCGTTGGAGTTACATAAATGAACTATGGGAGCCACTCTGGGATACTTTAAATATTGCTACCATTGGTACAATGATGGCGATTGTGATGGCTATTCCAGTAGCTTTTCTTGCAGCAAGGAATACCACTCCCAGTACAACAATTGTAAGACCTATTGCTCTCCTCATCATAGTTTCTTCACGTTCAATAAACTCTTTGATATGGTCACTTTTGCTGGTATCTATAATCGGTCCCGGAGTGGTAGCTGGAATAGTTGCAATAAGTTTGCGATCTATTGGTTTCATAGCTAAACTATTATATGAAGCAATTGAGGAAATCGATCATAATCAGGTTGAAGCTGTAACAGCTTCAGGAGCAAGCAATCTGCAGATTCTTATTTATGGAATTGTTCCGCAAATACTTCCAGCCTTTGCCGGAATTAGTGTATTCAGATGGGATATCAATATCCGAGAATCCACTGTGCTGGGACTTGTCGGGGCTGGTGGAATTGGATTACAACTTAATGCCTCTCTCAATGTACTTGCCTGGCCTCAAGTCACTCTGATCCTCATTCTCATTTTATTGGCAGTTATCTTAAGCGAATGGGTCTCCGCCAAGGTACGTCACTCCATCATTTGAGAAGTATTTTCCCATATGCAACCTCTCACAGAATTTCCCAAAAATGAACTAAGAAAAGTACGTTTTGTACTAGCTGACATCGATGATACCTTGACAGAAAATGGAAGACTTCCTTCTTCAAGTTTTAAAGCCCTAGAAAAACTCAAAAAAAAAGGACTTTATGTTATCCCTATTACTGGTCGACCAGCAGGATGGTGTGACCATATTGCTCGTATGTGGCCAGTAGATGGAGTAATTGGAGAAAATGGAGCATTCTATTTCTTTTATGAATCTTCTAAACGTAAAATGATATGTCGTTTCTGGAAATCTTTAAAAGAAAGAGACGAAGACAGGATAAGACTCGCAAATCTCAAAAATAAAATTTTGTCAACTGTTAAAGGATGTAAAATTGCATCAGATCAACCTTATCGTGTAGCAGATCTAGCAATAGATTTTTGTGAAGATGTCCCAGCTCTTTCAAAATCAAAGATTGATGAGATTGTTAGATTATTTAAGGAATCGGGGGCAAGTGCAAAAGTAAGCTCTATTCACGTAAATGGATGGTTTGGCAATTACGACAAACTCACCATGACAAGAATTATGTTTGAGGAAGTATTTGAAACAAATATAGATCATTCTCAAAAAGAAATTATTTTTTGTGGTGACTCTCCTAATGATGAGCCAATGTTTGATTTTTTTCAACATTCTGTTGGAGTAGCCAATGTTTTAGATTACACTGATGTGATTAAAAAATTACCAACTTGGATTACTAAAAAACGTTCCTCTGTTGGTTTTGTTGAGCTTACTAATAATATTTTAAAAGCTCATTCGTCTGTAAGTAATTAGTTTTCATTAAAAAATATTTGGTTAGAAATGAAATCCTAATTCCATTTTTTTTTATAATTTTAAAACTTATGATTATTTTGATATCGGTTTACAAATCATAAAAGTCAAATAAGTATAGTTTAATTATAATGAGACAAAAACAATTCTTAAACTTAGCAACTGCTGAAAAAGCTGAAGAATATTTTTGGAACGCAATCAATCCCGTCCCTTTAGGAAAAGAATTAGTTCACCTAAATAATTCAAACAGACGCATACTTGCAAAGGATATTTTTGCAAAATACAATGTCCCATACTTTGACAGAAGTAATTTTGATGGTTTTGCTATACGTGCTAAAGATACCTTTGGTGCACAGGAGACATCCCCAGTTTTAATCAATTTAAACCCTGAAATTATAACTTGTGGAATTACACCTAAAAAGTCAGTTAACCGTGGAACAGCGACTCCGATAGCTACTGGTGGAGTCTTACCGCGAGGAGCAGACGGAGTTGTGATGATTGAAAATACTTTACCTGCTAACCACTCCAAATCTGAAAATGAAACTATTCAAATCTTAAAACCTATAGTACCAGGCTATGGAATATCTTTAGCGGGTTCAGATATTGGCGCCGGAGAGTTAGTGCTTCGAATGGGAGACCGCCTTGGATTCCGAGAAACAGGGACTTTGGCAGCTTTGGGTGAATCTAAAATATCGGTTTGGAAAAAACCAAAAGTTGCTATAATTTCAACAGGTGATGAACTAATACTTCCAGGAGAATTAATAAGTGTAGGTAAAGTTTTCGATTCCAATTCTACACTAATTTCTCATGCAGTTGAAGAACTTTGTTGTGAGCCTGTAAATTTTGGTATCGTTCCTGATGATGAAATTCAATTAGAAAAAGCACTTCGTGAAGCCATTAATTTAGATTTTGTAATAATTTCAGGAGGAACTTCAAAAGGAGAAGGAGACCTCAACTTTAAAATTTTAAAAAAATTTAAAGTACAAGGTGAAATAATACATGGAGTTGCTTTAAAGCCAGGGAAACCTCTTTGTTTAGCAGTTATAGAAGGAACTCCTTCTGCAATATTACCTGGATTCCCAACATCTTCAACATTTACTTTTAGTAAATTTATTGCCCCAGTTTTAAGAGCTTTTGCAGGAATACCCCCCCAAAAATCAAAATATGTGCAAGCTAATCTTCCGGTTAGATTAAATTCTGAAAAGGGTAAAACCGAATTTAATCTTGTACATTTAGTTCGTAGCTTAAATGGATATAGCGCTTATTCTACAGGGAAAGGTTCTGGATCGATTACAGGATTTGTAAGAGCAGATGGATTTTTGGAAATACCACGAAATACAGAAATGGTTGAAGCAGGTGATGAAGTTTCGATTCAATTATTAGGTGAATCTATTCGTCCTCCAGACTTAATGATTATTGGAAGTCATTGTGTTGGGTTAGATTATTTAATTGGAGAAATGAAAAAACGTGGTTTCTCATGTCAATTTCTAGCCGTTGGTAGTATGGGTGGTTTATTAGCTGCAAAAAGAGGAGAGTGTGATTTAGCTAGCTCCCATTTAATGGATCCTAAATCAGAAATTTATAATCGCCACTTATTAAGTCCTAAACTCCATTTGGAAAAAGGATATAAACGAAAACAGGGGTTATTATTTCGTAAGGAGGATCCCTTCTTTTCTGATTACGATAGTAATATTGAAAATCTAATTAAAAAAATTGTAAATAATTCTGAACTCCGAATGATAAATAGGAATCGTGGAAGTGGTACAAGAATTTTGTTAGATCATTTTCTAAGTAATCATCGCCCTTCAGGCTTTTTCCAAGAAGCAAAATCGCACCATTCTGTAGCCGCAGCAATTTCACAAAAAAGAGCTGACTGGGGTATAGCCATTCGATCAGTAGCAGAAGATTTATCTCTTGGATTTTTTCCTATACAAAATGAGGAGTATGATTTCATAATTCCGAAAGAACGATTGGAGCGTCAAGAAGTCATTATATTTTTAAACTTGTTGAAAGAACCTAAAATTCGTAAACATTTAAATTCTCTAGGTTTAGAAATAAAATAACTTAATTGAAAAACTATTTAAAAATCCTTAAATCATAAAAATAAAATTAGCTAATGTATTTTCTTTATTTTAAAGCTTTTCACATTATTGGAGTGGTAATTTGGTTTTCTGGACTTTTTTATTTAGGTCGTTTGTTTGTTTATCATAAAGAAACAGAAGAACTTCAAGAACCAGAAAACGAAACTCTTAAAAAACAGTATTCTAAGATGGAAAAGAGGCTTTATTATGGTATTGCTTGGCCCGGCCTATGCATCACTATTGCTTTTGGGCTAGGCATGTTAATCGAGTGGGGCTTCCCAAATTGGATACAATTAAAATTTGCTTTAGCAATATTACTGGTTGTGTATCATTTTTTGTGTGGACATATCCGTAAAAAACTATGCAAAAAAGATTTTTTTTTGAATAGCAAACATTTAAGAATTTTTAATGAAATACCTACAATATTTTTGGTCAGCATAGTTTTTTTAGTGGTTTTCAAAGATACTCTTTCATTAACTGTTCTTTTGTCAGTAATTATTACACTTAGCGTTATAATTTTTTTTAGCATCCATCTTTTATCTTTAAGAAAAAAATAATTAAAAAAACACATCTTTCTGAGAAAACTTTGAAAAAAAACAACAAAATAATTTTAATATTTCTATATGTGTTTTTAATAACAATTGCTAATGGGTGTAGTTGGTTATTCGAACCCACTAAAGAAGCAAAAAATGATTTGTACGAGGCTGGTAACAAAGCTTTAAATGAAGGGAAGTATGACGAAGCTACTTCTTACTATCGAAAGATCTCAAGAAGTTCGCCATTTTATCCTCAGGCTCTCTGGATGATTCAAAAGGTTCCTTTCAAAAAAGGAGTTGCATCTTTTAACCTTAAGAAATTCCAAATTGCTATCGAAGAATTCTCAAAGGTACCTCGACATTCCCCCGACTATGAAGAGGCTCAACGATATATAAAGTTAACCAATTATAACTTGTTGCTTCAAAAATACACAAAATCGAGTAGTAAAGATAGATTCTATATGATTAAAGACTTGGTAGATATTTCCAACGAACTGAGTAACATCAATTTGCTTAAAAAGAACATCACATTAATTGAAAAAGAACTAAAAATTAGAACATCAAATTCTAAGACAAAATATCTTATAAATTTGCTTTGGACTATAGTCGAACTAAGTAATGAAAAAGATTTATATGAAAAGACACTAAAATATCTACTAACAGATATTAATTACTTCTATGACCAACCAGAAGTCAGAACTGTAGTATTTCAGATTATTGGTAATATAAAAATCGCTTTAATGTAAAAAACTTTTATAAAGATTTAAATATAATTTATTTTAAAAAATAAAACTTTTATTAGAGATTCTTTCATATATTAAATAAATCATTTTTTAAATTCAATATCATCCATTTTTGTAAAATTTAGTTTTACTACTTCTAAATGCAATTTTACTAAAAAAATAACTGATGATTCCCATAAACAGAATTTGACAATATGCCTCCTTTTCCATATTTAAAGAAAGCAAAAAATCATATAATCCGTGTAAAAAAGAAGAAAATAACCAGCCTCCTAAAATTAACATAAAAGGAATAAAAAAACCAAAGTTAAATTCTTCCTTTGAATCTATCTCTATACGAGATTTAGCTAAAAAATAACCCATTGGTATACTCATAAATACATGAGCAGGAATGGTAATAACAGTCCTTATAATTACTACTGTAATACCATAGTGATTTAAATAGTAAAAATTTTCCATCACTGCAAATCCGAGAGAAACAAATACAGCAAATAAAATTCCATCAAATTTTTCCACTAAATGTTTACTAGAAAAAACAAATACCAACAATACAATTAATTTTGAAAATTCCTCATTCAAGCCCACAATAAACCAAAATACAGAACTAACTAAAGAAATGTTTTCACCTAATATTGTTAATTTTTGTCCGGTTGCTCCAGGCCAGAAAAGTGTAAATTTTTCAATCACATGATTTAATAACAGCGCCAAAAATCCTGACCCCATTCCACCCAAAAACAAAATTATTAATATAAAAATGTGTACTTTTTTATATCGGTTTAAGTGATAAAAAAACCATCCCCATATAATGCCCGGAACAAGGACAATTCCTATAATTGGTAACATTTTTTTCCTACAGTTATGTTGCGAATACTATTAATTCATGGCATAGTTTCTATTAAGAGAACCAAGATAAATTTTATCTGATCACCAAACGGAGATTATAACATGTAATAACTAAGTTAAGGAATAATTAGATGCAAAGAAAATCACTTTCCTCTCTTAAAGATCGTAAACATATAGAGCGATTTGCAAAAAAAATAAAATCCGGAAGATATTTTAGGAAAATTAGTTTATTTATTCTAGTAGAAATGCTAAGTAAAGGTGAATTATTAACTTTACATGAAGAAGAATTACTTTTTAACGAAGAAAATAACAATAATCTTGAACTAATAATACTTCTAGAAGGATCACTATTAGTTACATCCGGTGATAATTTTATTATGCGCCTTAATCAACCTGGTGATGTTTTTGGAGAATTGTCAATAATTTATTCTAAACCTAAACCACTTGCAAAAGTAATATCTGAAGGAAATTCTAAAGTAGTAATTTTCCCTTATCGGTATTTTAAAGTCGCAAAAAATGAAACTAAAGTTTCAGTAGCATATTTGTTGTTTTCGCATATCCTAGCAGTAAAACTTAGGCATGCAACTGCTCAATCTTTTTTGAAAAAAAAAATAAGATTAAAACAACTAGAAATACCCTTTTTAAGCATTATTGATCCTGATAAAAAATCAAAGGAAAGGATAAAATCTCTACTGAATAAATCCTGGGGGAATACCCGTATTTATGAGCTAAGTTCTTTTGAAAATATTCGGAAAGATTCATTTGATAAAAAAATAGATTTTTTTATAATTGACCCTGAAAGAATACCTTATAGTACTTCAAAAAAAGAGTCTATTCGCAAATTAGTTGAAAAATGTTCTGTGCAAAAAAAACCAATTCTGGTAATAAGTAAATACTGTAAAAAAGAAGAAAATAGAAAATTTCTTGCAGAATTAGGTGTGACAGATTTCTTAATAAAACCATTTTCAAACTTTGATTTAAATCACAAACTAATCAAATTTCGAAAAGATCACTATCTTCAAAAAGAATTGGAACAAGTAGAAATTGAGGCGGATACCGATAGACTTACAGGTTTGGCAAACCGTAGAAAAATGGATGAGTTTTTGGAGGCTCTGTTTACTATTTTTTCAGAAGATAAGCAATCATTTTCAATTATTATTGCAGACATAGATCATTTTAAACATTACAATGACACAAACGGACATCAATTGGGAGACAATGTATTATCTATAGTTGCTTCAATTTTAAAAAAGCAAATAAGAAGAGGTGACTTAGCCGCGAGATATGGAGGTGAAGAATTTGTTGTTATTTTACCTAATTGTACAAAAGATAATGCAATTAAGATTGGGAATAAACTTCGTTTGGCAATTGCTAATAAAAAAATTCCATTCCAAGAAAAACAACCATTAGGTAATTTAACATGTACTCTCGGAGTAGCAACATTCCCAAAAGATGCATTAAGTAAAGATTTGTTAATAAAAAAGGCTGACAAATGCCTATATCTTGGTAAAACTAGTGGAAGAAATAAGTTAGTTGCTAATACTGAAATAGATTAAATGAAAAAAATTTGATTTTTAATTATGTTTTTTAAAGAAATTGATATCAATATAAACATCTCCTATTAAATAGAAAAAAATTTACCAAATCTTAAATTATAAATTTAATTTTCTTGCAAAAAAGCTTAAATTATCACATAATGCATATTGATTGATAAATTGTTAATTGCCAGATAAAGTTTGTTATTTAAGCAAAGTCTAAAACCGATATTATGATTACAAAGTTTGCAAAAAAAGAAGAATTCTATGACGGAACAAATCCCAGAGCATGGTGGATAATCGATGCAGAAGGAAAAACATTAGGCAGAATTGCTACTAAAATTGCACAAGTACTAAGAGGTAAACATAAAACAATTTATTCTTCACATGTAGATACAGGAGACTTTGTTATAGTAATTAATGCAGATAAAATTCACGTAAGTGGGAAAAAAGAGCTAGACAAGATCTACTTCAGACATACAGGCTATCCTGGAGGTATAAAAAGCTTCAAATATTATGAGTTAATGGAGAAGCATCCGAATAGAATAATAATGGGAGCTGTCAAAGGAATGATGCCGAAGAACGCTCTAAATAGGCGTTCTTTATTACGTCTAAAAGTTTATATTGGATCTGATCATCCGCACCAATCTCAACAAATTAAGACTTTAACTGTTTAAAATATGACTAAAAAAACAATTGTTCAATACTACGGAACAGGTAGAAGAAAAGGTTCAGTAGCAAGAGTTTTTCTCAGGCCGGGCAAGGGAGATATACTAATTAACAACAGATCTGTTGAAGACTATTTTGGAAGAGAAACACTAAAAATGGTACTTAGACAGCCTTTGGAATTAACTGATTCTGTAAAAACATTTGATATTTTCATAAATGTTAATGGTGGAGGATTGTCAGGTCAAGCTGGTGCAATTAGACACGGAATTTCTCGCGCCTTGTTGCTAGCAAAGGAAGATTCTAGAGACGTACTTAAAAAAGCTAGAATGCTTACTCGTGATTCAAGAAAAGTTGAACGCAAAAAATATGGTCAACCTGGTGCTCGCAAAAAATACCAATTTTCAAAACGTTAGTTTTATTTAAATTAAAACAAATTCCATAGGAGGTTTTCGCTATAAAAATACTCTGAAACCTTGTAAAATCTCATATGATCACAAGTATTTTCCTCCTTTGGACTTCACTGTCCATTTTTCTAACACTAAATGTTTTTAAAAATTTTTCAAAAAGATCAAGATCTTCAGTTAAAACTCTTCTTATTTCTTATGTTTTAGGGTGGGTAGTTGGAGATCTCCTTCCTCAATGGATTCTTCTTAATTTAGGCATTCTAATAATTTTTTCATTTACAGAAATTTATTTCTCATCAATATTTCTGTTTGGACTAATTTGTCATTTTTTGTGTTGGTTTATTTTATTTATTCGCCTTTGGATTATATTAAATTTACCTAAGAGAATTAACATTAAAATGATAAATTTTTTTGGTATTAAATGGCAAAATATACATTCTGATTATTCCAATCCAAAAAATATTTTTGAAATTAATTGGCATAGTTGGTTCAATCCTCTTAATTCACTTGAAGATCCGAGAATTGAAATTTTAAGAGATCAAGTCTTTCATAATGAAAATGGTTTACAATTAAAACTTGATATTTATCGACCAAAAAATATAAAAAAGAAACTTCCGGGTATTTTGCAAATTCACGGAGGAGCATGGCTTACAGGTAGTAAGCGTCAGGCCTCTTCTTTTTTAGTGAGAATGGCAACTAAAGGCTGGATCTGTTATTCTGTTACACATCGTTTCAGTCCAAAAGTTGTTTTTCCGGAACATTTGATTGATGTTAAAAGAGCATTAAATTGGATACGAGAAAACGCAGATTTCCATTCTCTTGACAAAAATTTTATAATATCGAAAGGAGGATCTTCAGGAGCTCATTTAGCGTCCTTAATGGCTCTAACTCAAAATCAATCTGAATTTCAACCAGGATTTGAAAAAGAGGATACCAGCATTCAGGGATGTGTTTCTATAAGTGGCGTTTTCGAATTTTTTGGCCCATTTGATGAAAAGACTCCATTTCCAGCAAAGGCAAATATTTTGAAAAAAGTTTGTGGAGGGAGGCCAAACGAAGAACCTGTTTGTTACAAAAAAATTACACCCGCAAACTGGATTTCAATTGATACACCACCTTTTTTAATTTTACAAGGAGAAACTGATGCTCTAATTCCCATTGAAGAAACAAAAAAATTTTGGAAAATTCTTAAATATAAAAAAATTAAATCTTCAGCTTTTTTAAATCTACCATTAGTTCATCATGGATTTGATATATTCCCTACTTTAACCGAACAATGCATAATTCCAATAATTGAAAATTTTTTAATAATGCTTCATTACAACTACTACAAACGAGCTTGAATAAAATGAAAAATAATGGAACAAATACCCAGATTATTAATTCTAAATTAGATAATCTAGTCCTTTATAATGAAGAAAATAGTGTGGCGACTTTATCATTAAATCGTCCTAAAAAATTTAATGCTTTGTCGGAAGAAATGATAAATACAATTCAAAATATTTTAGAAAAAATAGCCACTAGTGAATCGATTAGAATAATCATTATACAAGGCGCTGGCAAGAATTTCTGTGCCGGCCATGATTTGAAAGAAATGATTGCTACAAGACAAGAAATTCATTATAAGACTCTGTTTATGAAGTGTAGTAAAATGATGATGACCATTAATCAGATACCTCAACCTGTCATAGCAAAAGTTCATGGAATAGCAACTGCAGCAGGATGTCAATTGGTCGCTGCATGTGACCTAGCAATCGCTTCAAAGGATGCACGTTTCGCAACTTCAGGGATCAATGTAGGTTTATTTTGCTCAACTCCAGCTGTAGCAGTGAGTCGCAATATCCCTCGTAAAAAAGCAATGGAATTACTACTTACTGGAGAATTCATTGACTCTGATACAGCACTTAGTTGGGGATTGATAAACCGTGTTTCACCACTAGAAAAATTAGATAAAGAATTACAAAAACTCGTTAATGTTATTTTGTCAAAGCCAAATATAGCTGTTAAAACGGGTAAAAAAATGTTCTACAAGCAATTAGAAAGAAACATGGAAGATGCATATGCATATGCCTCCAGAATAATGGCTTGTAATATGATGGAAGAAGATGTAAATGAAAGAGTTAAATCATTTATAAAAAAATAATGATCTTCATTTAACAATTAGTAAAATACTTTTTATAATTCAACTGAAACATCTCATAGAAAATAATTTACAGATATATAAGTTTATTAATACTAAAAAATAACAAAATTTTCATGATTAAAGAAAATAAAAACTATAGGCCTAAAATGTCAAATTCTAAGGTTGAAGCGTCTTTTCCTGTTTCTGTAATGGATGAATTTGGAAATAAGAGAGAAAAACACATCACAGGAGAAAGACCATTAATTATCTATGTTGATAAAAAGGAAATAGTAACTTTAATGACACTTGGAAATAACCCTGAATTACTTGTATTAGGGTATCTACATAATCAAGGATTCATAAAAAGCATAAAAGAAATAAAAGAGATACAAGTAGATTGGGATGTAGATTCTGCAGTAGTTGTAACAAAAAACGGTTCTGCAGATTGGGAGGATAGATTAAAAAAACGTACTGTAACTTCTGGTTGTGGACAAGGAACAGTTTTTGGGAATATCATTGAAGATTTAGATGGTATTAAATTACCTAAACCACAACTCTTACAATCTTCATTTTATCGGCTACTTAAAAATATTAAGCAATACAATGAAGTATATAAAAAATCTGGTGCTGTTCATGGATGTGCTTTGTGTAAAAATGAAAATATAGAAATATTCATAGAAGACGTTGGCCGCCATAATGCCACTGACGCAATTGCAGGTCATATGCTTTTGGAAAAAATTAAAGGAGCAGATAAATTATTTTATACAACTGGAAGATTAACTTCCGAAATGGTGATTAAAGTCGCACAAATGCGAATTCCTATATTATTTTCTCGTGCAGGAATAACCAAAATGGGAAAAGAACTTTCAGAAAAAATGGGGATAACAACAATCGCTCGAGCTGGAGGGAAGCATTTCTTGGTCTACAATGGCTCAGATACTATAATATTAGACAAAAAACCATTAATTAAGGAAACATCAATATCAATTTGAAAACTAATATTTTTCAATCATTTTTTTGGTGTATTTGGAAATAATCCAAATATTTTTTGATTAATTTAAATTATTAAAACCTTACCAAAGAAATCATTTTTTTCTAGACAAGTTTTTTCTTCATTCCTTAATTCACGAAAGACTTGTGTTATACGATCTAAATTTATATGTGCATCCGACCTTTGAGAATCGCCAACATCTAATTCAACACCTTCACGAAGTGAATCCCAGAATTGATCAGCAATTCTTTTATTTATGTTTTCGAAAATCAAAATTTCCAGAATATGCCATTTTTGATAACTTGATGCCCAAACATCTAACAAACATTTTTCTAAAGGAGATAATTGGTTATGCTTACCAATTTTCATATTTCCTTTGCCAGTTAAGAGCCATTCAGACCGGTATCCATGCTTAAGTTCAATCGAATTTGCAAGTGGTATTGTTAAACCAGCAGGGCCTGTCAGAACTTTATGAAAAGATGTAGGCTTTAGACCTATGGTTTCAGAAAAAGCTCGACTTGATTTTCCATAAGAATTGAATACTATCTTTAGTCTTTCTCTAACTTCTTTTTTATGTTTGTCTATTTCTTCCATATTTTTAAATGCTTCCTGTTTAAAAGATATTCTAAAAGATTTTTTAGTTACACTATAAAAAAATGTAGTAGCTAAATATTATTAAATTAGTATGTACTTTTGAATTATATAATTTCTGCAATCGTATGAATAAAAACTCATAAAAAACTGTGTATACTTTTACTACAAAGCGAATTATTTGTCAAGAGCTACGTATCAT
>CACIWU010000008.1 GCA_902590435.1 uncultured SAR324 cluster bacterium
AGGGAAATATCTGAAAGATGAGAATATTCATCTAACAAAAATTAAATATCATTGCAAAATTTCATAACAACCTTCTATAAGCAAATTTAAAAAGATTTTTATTTATGACTTCTATAAGCAATCTTTTAAAAAATAATAAGATTATCTTGATGGATGGAGGAGTTTCCACTGAAATACAAAAACGCGGTGTAGATATGAATTCCAAAGTATGGAGCGGAATTGCTCACATAGTTAATCCAAACATTGTATGTCAAGTCCATGAAGACTACATTCATGCAGGAGCACAGGTAATAACTACAAATACTTTCGCTAGTGCGCGTCATGTCTTAGAAAGTATAAATTTAGGAGAGGAAACAAAGAAAATAAATAATGAAGCTGTCTTAATAGCAAAAAAAGCCAGAGACAGGTCCGCAAAAGAAGAAGTTTGGATTGCTGGGTCAATGTCAAGTATGGCTCCTTTTAATAGCTCTAAAGAAGTCGCTGAAGGAAAAACAGTTGCATCTAACTACAAGGAACTCGCTGAAACTCTAGCAGAATCAGGGGTGGATTTGATTATTGCCGAGATGATGAGGGATGTTGCTAATGCAAAACTTGTTATCAAAGCTGCTCTATCCACAGGATTACCAGTATGGATAGGTTATAGTGCTATGCAAACAAAATCTAAAAAAAACGTATTAAGTTGGAGATGGAAAAATTCTCTCCCGCCAATTGACTTTGTTGAATTGGTTAAGGCTATATCTCCTTTAGGAGGTAATGCCGCTGGAGTTATGCACAGCCAAGTAAGAGATACCGGTCCTGCCCTAGAAATTTTATCTAGAAATTGGCATGGTCCAAAACTGGCTTACGCAGAAACAGGAAAACTAGAAAAACCTGACTGGAATTTTAAGGAAATATATGAACCAAAAAGATATGCTGATGAAGTAAAAACATGGATAAAAAAATTTGGAGTACAGATTATTGGAGGTTGTTGTGGAACCGGACCAAAACATATTCAGGTTCTTAAAAATCAAATCCACAACCTTAAATTATAAACCTTAGTCAAAATATAAATTGCCTGATTTTTTAAAGTTATAAATTTAATAAATATAAGGGAAAGAGATTCTGGAAATACAATCCCTAGAAGCAAAAATTACCTTTTAAATTAATATAAAATACCCTCCTCATAAATGAAAACACAACGGTTTTTTTTAAAATCAAATAAGTCAATCAATTTAATAATCTTCAGATTCTTCCTTGACAGGTTTTTCCACCATTTCAGATGGAGGACTTATTTTATGTTCAATAATTTTCCATTTTTCAAAATTTTCTACTTCTTTTAACTCATCCATTAATTTTACTTTAAAAGTATCATCCAATTCTAGCATTTCAACATGACGAAACCCCTCTTTTATTAGCCTCTTATTTCTATCTTCTATTTTCTTTTTCCTGTTTTTAATTTCATGTTTTCTTTCACCTCTATTCAAATTTTTTAAATTGTTTCCAGTAATTCTTTCGGGCTGTTGAATTAATAATTTTTTACCAATAATTGTCGCCTTACCGTTTTCAAGTTGGAATTCAACAGTATCAAAATCCCTTATTCTAAGCTTTTTCTTTTTACCAACTCTAAAACCAGGTTTTGCAACTGCATATAGTTTGATAAATTTATATTTACCAGGTTTTAATTGGGATTTATAAGAGAAAAAAATATCAGGATTTGGCTCTATTCTATGTGGAATTCTTTTACCACTTGAATTTTCAATAGTTAAATTAACTGTATAAATAAATTTTTTTAATGTTTGTATAGTTTCAACTGGAATTATGAGCAAAGTTTTATTATTTTCATCAGGTTCCGGAACAGACAAAGAACATCCGGAAAAGTTAAAAAATAGAAAAAACGTTATAGTCAGAGCGAAATATTTGGCAAGTTTAGATAATTTAGAAGTGAAACACATATTCCTATTTTAGTAATTCAAGGTTTTAATAATTTGAAAAAAATCAATAAAACCATTCTTTTGTTGCAATTTCTAATAATTGTTATTAATTTCACTTTTCGTAATTTTCTACTTCGTTTAATTTCTCCATTAATTTTTTATGAATTACAACACAAAAAACTCTTTGGATAAAAAATATATTTTCAAAGTTATCCTATTCAGGTGGAGCCCCCTTGAATCTTTCCCCGGATTCAAAATTTGGTGAAATACCAATATTTGCTATTTTAAACTCACCGCTTGCGGTATTAAGAATAATAGCTTTCCCGTCATTGTTTGGGATAGCAACAACCTGAAACATTCCTATTGGTCGGTTCCCTTTCTTTCCTTTTTTATTGCTTGCTCCTAAGGAAAAAACTACTGCAATACCTATTACTAGTCCTATCATTAGAGTTTTAGAATCCATCATTTTGTCCCTCATTTTTATTAATTAGTCCAATATTAATTAAATTTTAAATTAGCATAGGCTAACATGCTGCCTAAAAGTTAAACATTACTATCAACGCAACATTGTGTCAATAATATTATTTTAGGACTCCCCCAGTATTTCAGAAAGTCTACCTTGTGCTACGCGAGCCATTATTTCCAACTGAAAAACTCTATCTTGTGCATTAAATTAACCTAAAACTCTATACGCATCAATTTCATTTTTCGCTGAAATGTGAGGAATTGCCCATTTATCAAAAACAACTTTAACTTCATCTTTTAAGACCAGAAAGTTTTTCTTCACCCTACCACTAAGGTAATTTAGATCTTAAATAAATATAAATTCCAGTAATAACTACTAAAACTAGAATAAATAATCCGTAAACTATTTTACGAATCATAATCTAAATAAAAATTAATAAGTTTAGGCCGCTTGGATTTTGACTTTTTTACGATGGAGGTATTGGTTGAGTTTAATATGTGTCAACATATCTACGTCTTTGAACTTCAAATGAATATTACTTTTTCCCTGTAATGCTACAACGTCAACTACTGAAACTGCAAGATTCCCTCTCAAACTTGCATAAGGTAAATGAAAAAGAAAAACATCTTCTTTTTTGATAATTTCTGTAGGAAGTTTTTCTATCTCTACCTTAATCCCTCCAGCACTCATATCCCTTATTTTTCCAAATAGTTTTTTCGGTTTAGTTTCAAGAGGTTCTCCTTTTTGATGAAGTTCATACTGTATTGCTGTAAAAAAATGAAAGTTCATTCCTATATTAACAGGCAACCTTTCAGAAACTCTTATCTTTAGTTTCCTAATATTTTTGGTATGTCTCAGAATAACTGCGTTTAAATCTGTAACGAGTTGCCCTAAAATTTTCAATCTAAATTCATATTCTGCTTCATTACCTCTACGAACAATGCAATATAATTCTGAAAACTGCTTTAAATTTGCTGGACGCTTTTTTACTGTAGGCGGTTTAATCAACATCTGTGTCTCATTTGAATCTAAAATAGGACTCATAAACACTATAATTCTCCCCTTGTGACGAATTTGAAATTCTAAATGTTTTCCAACTTCAAGCATTTGAGTACATATAAAATTAAATTTAAGATTCTTGAAGGTAAACTGTAAACTTTTTCTCAACATAGCAATTTTCATTATTTCTGACTTGGAAAATCTATTTGATTTTTTATATTCCTCAACCACTTTCTCAAAAGTTTCTGATGACGTTAAAACTTGTAATAATATTGAAGGATCATTTGTATTACATAGTTCATTTAAAAAATTTCTATCTTGATCATCTACTTGTCTTGATTCTAACTGTGCGTCAACTGCTAACTGTGCTTGATCTTCAGCAATTTTATCTAAACCTTCCTGAATTTTCTTTTTATGAAGATACCTAATTGTCAAAATACCTCCAACTAAAGAAACGATTAATAAAGATGATATAATATAAAAACTTAAAGGAATCTCAGACATTGGTGGCATCGTCTGGATCAAATTGGTTGTCTGCAAATCCTTGAGCGTAAAATTTGATTTTTTTGGAGTTCTATCAATACCACAAAGTAAAAACCAAATTGCAGCAATGAAAAGCAACCTTCTTAAAATATTTAAAGAGTTTATTAATTGATACATTGTAAAAAAAGTGTTTATAAAATTTAATAAAAATTTTTACTACAACATAATATCAGACAAGCAATTCAATCTAATAAATCATAACTTCCGAGTACTTTATATCTAAATTTTGATGAACGGAGAACTTCAAGGCAATTTTCAGTATATTTTGAATTATAAAAATCTACAAAAAAAACATATGCCCACGGAGTATCCTTTGCAGGCCTTGACTCTAGGCGGCAAAGATTGATTTGGAAAAGATTAAAAACGCTTAAGAGTTGATATAACAAACCAGAGCGATCTTCTTGAAATTCAATTAGTAGAGATGTTTTCTTTCGGGAAAAATCTAGTTTTTCATTTAAATTACGAGACCTAACAACTAAGAATCTGGTTGTATTGTTCTTATAATCCTGAATTCCAGAGGAATAAATCCATTTTTTATTATCTTTGGCAAAAGATAGTGGAACTATAGCGGCTACAGATACTCCCGCATCAACTTCCTTAAGAAACTGTAACCCAGAATCTACATTGCTCATTGTTAATTTACTTTGTGCATGATCTAAATTTTTTGCAAAAAATTTGCTACTTTGTTCAAGTGCCTGAGGATGGGTAAAACAAAACTTTACGGATTTTAAATCTGCATTTACAAGTAATGCGTACTCAATAAGTAAATTTAATTCTCCCAAAATAACCAAATCATTATTTACTAAAGAGTCCTGTACTTGTGAAACAGTGCCGGCAACTGAATTTTCGATAGGAACGACAGCTACTGAATTAACATCCTCACTTGCCCTGGAGAGGGTTTCGTGAAATGTTTTAGTATAAGAAATACTTACACCTCTCTTAGCTATTTTTCTTGCAGCTTCATCACTATAGGTGCCTCGTGGCCCCAAAGCTAAAATTTGGGTGCAATCTTTTAAATACATGAATCCTATGATTTATAATGGCAAGCAAACCGACGGAATTTGTACCTATCCGACTGAATGTAAAACTGGTAGCTCAAGCAGCAATTGTTTTTCCGGAACGGATACACTGTGTACAAACTCGTGTTTTTCTACGATTACCACTTGATTGACGAATACGTACTACTTGTAAATTAGGGATCCAGCGTCGTTTATTCTTGTTGTTAGCGTGACTCACTCTATTCCCATTCCCAGGAACTTTACCACACAACTCGCATTTTTGTGACATAACAAATTATAATTTTTTTAAAAAGATATATTTTCACACAATACTAATTCTTTTATAACAAATTTGCAATTAATTAATTGTTTTGTTCTTCAAATATGAATGGTTGCGGTTGAATTTTTTCTGAAAAAATTTTTACTCCCTGCACAGACTTACTTGAAACTTTATTGCCTCTAGCCTGAATACCCTTGATCGCTAAATCATCTAAATTGTATATATCACTGGATTTTCTTATTCTAGGTGTTCTAACAAAAGATATTTCTAACTGAACCCCAGATCCTTCACTAATGTGCAAAATTTTAGCTCCTTTTTTCAATGGAAAAAGATTATATTCTCTATCAAGTATAAATTTTTCTAGGCGAAATCTCTTAGCATAGCAAACTTTTGATGTGCCTTCCCAGTAAACTATGTTATGAATTTTTTCTGAATTCAATTTTTCCACTATAATAGCATTTTTGCCAATAAATTGTTTTTCAGGTACACGTATAACTTGATAAGAACCATCCTTTCTAATAACAATAATTTTATCGTAGGTAGAGCAATAAAAAGAAGATGAACCAGATTTGACATTCAAACCTAGAAATCCCTCTCTCCGATCCCAAACTACTTTCTTTTTTTCTGCCAAGTCTTGTACTCTTATTTCGTCAAATCGTTTTAAAATTGTACGTCTTGGATAATTTCTTCCAAATTTTTCCTTAATTTTTTCAAGATAATCAATTGTAAAGCTGACTACATCTTTTAATGATTTGTTTAATGAACTAATTGTTACTTTTAGTTTATCAAGTTCTTTTTGGCTTTCTTTTTGATCATATCGTGAAATACGTTTTATTTGAATGTTTAGTAATTTTTCTATATCTTCCAGATCCACAGAAAAAGGTAAAACAGATTCTATTTGAAGCATATCTTTTTTTACTATTTCTATGGCTTCTTCGTAAGAATCACATAATTCCAATTTCTGATAAATTCTCTCCCCAATAAAATACATTTCCATTCTTTTAATATGCCATTTACGCTTATTTTGCTCCAATGAAAGTAATAATTCACTTTTTAATAAATCTCTTAATCGTAGTGTGTTTTTCTCTAAAACCTCTCTCACACTTAGTTGAACAGGATGATTACCTTGAATTAGTAACATGTTCACAGAAATTGAAATTTCACATTGAGTAAATGCATATAGCATTTTTAATAATTTTTCAGAATTCGTTCCTCTCGTTGCTCTTAATTCAATTTCAACATTTTCGGCAGTAAAATCATCAATTGATGATAATTTCAGTTTTCCTTTGTTCACTGCATCTTGTATAGATTGAATCAAAGATTCAGTTGTCACACCAAATGGTAATTCTTTTATCGTTAGGATTTTTTCATCTGAAATATCAATCTTAGCACGTACACGCACCTTTCCTAAACCATCTTCATAATTCTCTATATCCAGTAAACCTCCGTTTATAAAATCCGGAAACAACGTAAAAGGTTTATTTTTGAGATAAGCAATTTGTGCATCAATAACTTCATTAAAATTATGCGGTAATATCTTTGTAGACATTCCAACAGCAATTCCCTCAGCGCCAAAAAGTAAAGATACTGGAAGTTTAGATGGTAAAATGACAGGTTCTTTATTTCTTCCATCATAACTGTCTGTATATTCTGTAAGCTCAGAATTAAAAAGTACTTCTTTGGCAAGTGGAGTAAGGCGTGCTTCTATATATCTTGACGCTGAAGCGGGATCACCAGTAAGTAAATTTCCAAAATTCCCTTGTTTTTCAATAAAATATTCTTTGTTCGCCATAACAATCAAGGCTGACCCAATTGAAGAGTCACCATGAGGATGCAGCTTCATTGTATCACCTACAATATTTGCCACCTTGCAGAATTTTCCATCATCCATCTCCTTCATAGTGTGTAAAATTCTTCGTTGAACCGGTTTTAACCCATCCAAAATATCTGGAATTGCCCGATCTTTGATAACATAGGACGCATATTCCAAAAAATTTTGATCCATCAATGGTTTGAGATAACGCATTTAATTTTATTTAATTTTAAGTTTTATTTTCATTGATCTAGCTTTGTATTAGTTAGATCATACATATGTGTAATCCGAATCTTTTATTAACTTTTTACAGTCAATAAAATTTATCTGGATTTGATTTGCGGCTATGCAATTCAAAATTTTTTTAAAGCATTTAAAAACTATTACACTCCAGTCTCAACATGAGTCTAACAAATTTTCATAAAAAATAATCTCTAAATTATTATACTAACAAAGTCTGTTTTTTGTAAAAAAATAATACTAAGTTTTCTAGAAATACTCACTCTAGGCAAAAAATTTATCTCTTTATCATGAAAAATTATTAGAATCATAAATTATAATTTTTTACGTATTTTGAAAATTAGATTAATGCAATAATAATTTCATAGAAAGAAAATTTTTTGAACTAGAACAAGAAAAATTTTTTGTTATTTTACAAAATTAAATAAAATAAACTAGGAAAAATTAGAAAATAATTTAGAGGATGGAATATAATTCTAGGGAAAAAATTAATCGGGAGGTTTTAGATCACTCCCGATTAACATGAAATAATCAGAATCCTTTTCTAATCAACAGTTCTTGAGGATTTAAACGATGCAAACAACGAGTACGTATTGCAATTTGCCGAAAAGGATAAAGATTTTTTTTTGTTGCTTTCATTTGGTTTCTCCTGATTTAAAGAATAATTATACTATTTTTTAGCTTTAAAAACTAATTTGTTAAAATCTTGCACACATCTTGAAAGATATTATAAGTAACATCGGCAGAATAAATAATTTCTTGAGAATATTTTAAGAAGATACGGAGTAACTACCAATGGCAAGAGGAGGTTACCGAGAAGGTGCGGGTAGAAAAAAAGAATATAATGAACCCGTTAAAAAAATTTTATTAGGACTCCCTGAATCTGTACTAAAGCAGCTTGACACATACGCATCTGCTAAAAACCTTTCACGGCCAAAAGCCATTGCAAATCTAGTAGAACAAGCCTCCGCATAGTCAATTCAAAAAAAGATCTTACATTTATAATTCATGACTTTAAAATTATATTTTAGTCTTTTTCTTTAGTTTCCCTTGAATCAATTTCCTTAAGTTTCTTAAGGGCATCTAGAAAAAGTTTCTTCGATCTCCGTCGTTGCCAATACCCTAAGATAACCATAGAGCAAATCAACATAATAATTAAAACAAGTCCCATTTCAAATATTAAAATAATTAAAATGACATTTTTTTGAGGAAAATAAAAAAGAGCTCAGCCTCCTTATAGATAGAAATGCCAAAATTAAAAAATTAGTATAATTAATGATATTCCATAGTAAACTGCAATACCTCCGAGAATCCAATTTATCCATCTTGACTGTTCTCCATTTACCTTCTTACGATACTTTCTCCAAAGATAAATAGTACAAACCATTAAAAAAACTAATAATATTCCCTTTGGACCCATATAACTAATTAGCTAATTTTTATTATATAAAACGGGATTTAAACTTTCATCATTGTACATTTTCATTTGTCGATAAACTTTAAGGAATTTTTTTCCCTTGTACAAATCATCAAAAAGTTTAAATAGGCACTTACCCAAATCCTCTCGTTGCTCCCTTAAGATAGAAAGTTTTTCTAAAGTTTTTATACGGTGATTTTCATCTGCTTCTTCGCGTCTCGTTTCCTCTTCCATGTGGTAAATTTTTAATGCATTGATAGATAGACGGTCAATTATATTTCCAGGAGTTTCGCTATTCATTTCAGCTCCTGGATTAGTTAATAAATTTTCATTATGCATTAGATTTACTAAAAAACTATCCATTTTTTCAATCAAATCATTTCTTCTTTGATTTAAAGAATCAATGGAACGTTTTACAGAGGCAATTTTTGAATTGGAAGCATCAGGATCACGCGCTATATCTTCCTCATGCCATAACTCAAAATTTACCCGATGTTGAATAGATACTATTCTAGAAAAATCTAAAGGCAGAGACATATCTACATTAACAAAAGATTTATGCCAAATTTCAACTTCTTCAATCTGTTGACTCAACAACTTTTCGGTTTCAAAGGGAAAACTCATTTTAATAGCCTCAAATTAAAGTTTTAATTATCTTTTCCAATTTAGTTTGAACTGATTCTACACTTATACTTGTTAAACATTCTAGATTACATTTAGGATAAATACATTTACTTTTACATCCTGGATCAAACTCAATAGATTGGTGTCTTATTTGATGAGGAGGGGTCCAATTCGCAGCCCAAGGTCTTCCAAAAATTGCTAATGTAGGAATTCCACCTGCAATAGCAAAGTGCATTGGACCATTATCATTTCCAAAATGCAAATTGACTCTATTCAATATTGAGAGTGTTTCAGAAAGTGTAGGAATATCATATTCAGGAAGAGCCACCTGTTTCATTGAAAGTCTTACATTATCAACAAAATGTTTCTCTCCAGGTCCATACAAAAATAAAATTTTAGCACTGTAGTTTTTAACTAACCAATCTGCTACCTTTGCAAACCTTTCAGGAGGCCAAACTTTGTATGTTTGTCGTGAAACTGGTGACAAAGAAATAACAAAATCTTTGTCTTTTATTCCAAGTTGATAAAAAAGTTTTTTAGCAAAATTTTTATCTTTTTCATTTTCAAAAAAATCCAAACAATAATTATTCGAGAAAATTCCTAGTTCTTCTAGCAATTTAGTTTTATCCTGAGCAGCATAAGTTAATCCTTCTTTAATACTAACTGGATGAGAATAAGCAATGCTTCTACCTCTAAATCGAAAACCAATCTTTATAGGTGCTCCTGAAATAGCAGTAATAAGGGAACTCCTTGGATTTCCAAAAAAATCGATTACACAATCAAATCTACGATTACGCACTTTCCGTAAAAAATAAACCGATTGAAAAATAGATTTGGATTTTTTATATAGAATAATTTCATCCAAAAAAGGATTCTCTCTCAAAACCTGATCAGAAGGAGTTTCCGTAAGAAAAGTAAGATTCGCCTCAGGGAAAGATTCTCTCAGCAGTCTGATAGCAGGAGTTGTCATCAATACATCACCTATCCTACGTAACTGTATTAAAAGAAATTTCAATGACGCATTCCCCCCTAATCCAAATCAGTCAAATCTTTAAGACGTTTTTCTGTAGAAGAAATCTGTTTTATTTGCGCACCAATTTTGCCTCCCACTTTCACAGATTTAGCTTCAGCGATTTCCTCATTGTTAATATAAAGCTTTAAGGTATCCTTAACATTTGTATCCAATTCAAGTATTGAACCTTGCCCCATTCTAAGTATTTCATCGATTTCCATCTCACACTCACCCAAGACTAACCTTGCTGTAACTGGCATCTCCATCAATTTTTGTACTTGCGGCACTATATCTTTTGTTGATTTTTTATTTTTTTGTTTTCTGCTGTTCATTTACAATTTGTTCTAAAAATAATAATTTCCATAAAGTGGTTTTTAACTCGCAAGTTTTTTAAATTATTGCTAATTTAAAATTTGCACTATTTAAACCATACCTTTTAAATTTGATCATAACAAGTTGATTTAAAATCAAATAACAACTGAATAATATGTCTCCTAAACAAAAAACAGCGACAAAAAGACACGCAAATAAAAGGCCTAACAAAAGAAATCTGAAAAAACGTCATAAGATCATTCATGAGAATTCAATGCTTCTCCAGTCTCTTTCTACTGATTAATGGCCAATCAGGAGATTTTACAATCACTGATTTCAGATCAGGTTAGAAAAAAACTCCAAAAAGATGGAATTTCTTTTTCAGAAATTCGACAGGCAAGTAATACCCCAGAAAAATTAGTTGAGGACATCTATTGCAATTGGCGCAGTGGTAAAATCAATGTTTTTCGAAACTGGGATGGGATGCTTGAAAATCAACAAAAAATCGTTTATAGCAATAGTGCTTGTTTATTACCAGGAGACAGACTTTACATTGATACTTCATCCTTAAAGAAAAAATGGAAGGTTGCAACTTGGAACGTAAATTCCATTAGAGCGCGTTTATCGCTACTTTTGCAATGGCTGGAATTACATAAACCGGACGCAGTTTGTATTCAGGAAACAAAAGTTGAAGACAAACTCTTCCCAGTTTGGGAACTTAAGCAAGCTGGATATGAATCGGATTATTACGGACAAAAATCATATAACGGTGTTGCAATTTTATCTAAACATCCTATTAGTGATACCCAATATGGCTTTCTTAATGGCTATGATAGGGAAAATGCTCGTCTAATTAAGGCCACGATTTCTGGTGTTAGACTTATTAATGTTTATGTGCCTCAAGGACAAAACACAGAATCAGACAAATTTCAGTATAAGTTAAAATTTTTTGAAGAATTAAAGCAAGAAATACTTCAAGAAAAAACTTCCTTAAGAGCTTGCGCAATCATGGGAGATTTCAATGTTGCTCCTGAGGCAAAAGATTTGTCAGATCCAGAATCTATGAAAAACAAGGTCAGCTTTCATCCAAAAGAACATGAGTTTTTAGAAACAATTAAAGATTCTGGTTTAATTGATATCTTTCGAAAATTTGATCAAAATAGTGGGCAATTTTCCTGGTGGGATTTCCGAACAAGAGGATTCGAAAGAGGTGAAGGTATGCGGATTGACTACATACTAGGCAATTCTGTTTTGACATCCTCTTGTCAAACATGCATAATCGATACGGAAACAAGAGCAAAAGACCGTCCATCAGATCACGCACCTGTAATAGCTGAGTTTATTTTTTGATTTTCATAATTTTGGATACAAAAACATGAACAGAGCAAAACCTCTAAGAATAATCATCATAGCTTGCCTGCTTTTTGCATTATTATCATTAAATGTTTCAGCTGCAATACCTCAAGAGAGACCTGGAGCATTTGCAATGGTAATTGATGTTCCAATTCGAGTAGTCGGATTAGGTTTAGCGCTAATTGGATCTGCTTTCTTTGTAGTAGCTTTACCCTTTGCACTAACCTCTGGAAGTACTGGAGATGCCTGGGATGTGCTGGTAGTAGAGCCTTTTGAGTTCACTTTCACCAGACCCCTAGGGAAATTTGAAGAATGGAAGAGCCCATAGAATTTACAAAACTCTTCTTGAAAAAATAAACTTCTCAATAGGAGAAAAATATGAAGAAGATAATTTTTATTGCTATTGCAACAACAAGCTTGCTTCTTTCAAGTACTCAGGCGTTTGCATTATTTTCTGTAAGTGTTGGAGTCCCATTAAATCAATCATTTAGTTCAGGAACCGAAATAGAATCTGTTAGTGGTTCTTTAATTGGTGTCCAATTACCTTTTGCTTTGGGTTTAGGAATGGATAGTTATAAAACAAAAGTTAAAGATTCCGTTTTAGAATTAGAAACTAGCGTGTATAACATATTCTATCAGCTTCCCGTTCCAATTGTTAATCTAATTCTTGGTGTTGGCACAGGTAATCATAAATTTGTTTGTTCCGATATTGGAGACGGAAGTTCCTGTTCCGATTATTTTGAAAAGGGTTCTATTACTCAGTGGTATACAAGTATCGGACTGCCAATCATTCCATTCTTTGACATTCACCTAAGTTATCGCTCAATTACTTCAAAAAATGTGGAAGTTATTAAAGGGTCTAGTAAAGGATCAAAATCAGACTTAAATTCAACTGTAACAGGAGTAGGTATCGCATTCAATTTCTAAAAGGAAAAATTATAAAGCGTATTTTATCTACAATTAAGGGTGCATATAAAATTTTAAAAAGCACCCTTTATATTATTTTAAGCTTTAACAAAATTTTATATAAAGGTAACTTTTAGCTTCTTTTTGTAACAGAAGTTTGCATGTCCTTGCAATTTCAACATTATTTTGGAAGTTCCTAAATATCCGATCATGAAAAAAATCCTTTTAAATATTTTTATATCTTCTATATTTATTTTTTATAGCACATCTATACTGGCAATTTCAATAAGCATTGGGAGTCCATCTAGCCATAGCTCAAGTGGTTTCGTATATGATGAAGTTGAAGGTATATATGGAAAACAATCTTATGGAAACGCTATAGATAAACCTAGTGGTTATTTTCTAGGCGTACTATCTACCTATGATATAGGATTTGGTATAGATCGTTATACAACAAAATTTAAGACTGGAACTTGTACAGGGTGCTGGGCATCACGTTACAATGCAGGCTTGAAAACTAAAATGACTAATATTTTCTATCAACTCCCTATACGTGCTTTAAATATAATAGTTGGCATAGGAACGGGTACTACAGAATATGATTGTACAGTTTGTTCTACTTATTATGAAAAGGGTTCTGCAACTCAGTGGTATACAAGCTTTGGAATGTCAATAATATCATCCTTAGAAATACACCTTAGCTATCGCTCTGTTACTGCAAAAAATATAACAAACAAGTATACTGATATGAAGGATGATAATAGTGGCACTGTAACAGGTATTGGATTATCATTCAATTTCTCTGGGGGTGATGAAGAGGAATATGACGATGACGATGATTATGATGAAGAATAAATAAGAAACTCTTCAAATCTACTTTCTAACCAATATAATAAGCAGTTTTTTTAAATTAAAAAAGCTAAACCTCTAGAAAAAAAATTTTCCTCTTTCAATATAAATCTCTGATTTCCTTCACTTAAAAACAAAGCTTGATTCTAGTTCTTGTGCTGAAGATAATACTGATAGATAGTGTTACATTGATTATACATGGATGAGAAGTAATTTGCTTTCTTATGCATATCTTTTTCTCTCTTAATTATGAATTAATAAAATTTTTTGGGTTTAACAGCATTAAATACTTCAGCAATTTTGTTAAACATATATTAAGTATAGTTAAAAACTTTTACCATACTAGTACTTTTGATGTACTTTAAAAGTAGAATAAAAACGCTCCATTGAGTCATGACTTTTAAATATTGAGCATATAGGTTACAATGCAAAATATTTATTCAACTAAAATCTGGAAACAAAAATGAAAAAAAATTATCTTATTCTGCTAGTAGTAGGCAACTTATATCTATTTAGTGCGACCCAAGTGTTTGCAGAACTTTTTTCTGCAAGTATTGGAGTACCAATTTCTCACACTATTTCAGATGATACCGTCGCTGAATCAGATGGTGTCAGTGGAACATTTTTGCATGCAAAATTACCTCTAATCCCTTTAGGCTTAGGTATTGAAAGTTATAAAACTAATGTAAAAAACAATGCTCCATTGAAGATTGCTACAACAATGTTTGATTTATTTTACCTACTTCCCATTCCAATCATTAATTTAACTCTTGGTATTGGTATTGGAAATGTAGAAGTTGAAGGAGGTTCTGGATTCGAAAGAGGGAGTGCTTCACAATGGTATACTAGTGTTGGAATGCCCATATTACCTTTGTTCGACATACACCTAAGTTATCGTTCAATTACAGCAAAAAATTCAAAAGATCAAAATGGTGATAAAATGAATTTAAGCGGAAACGTGACTGGAATTGGTATAGCTTTCACATTTTAAAAATATATTTGCCTTGAATAACAAAATATCAAGAATTTTTCAAACAATTTGGTTTTTTTCGTATGCTGTTGTAGGATCTATAATCCTGCCAAGTAATGCAGATGCTCAATTTATGGGATTTAAAGTTGATGCCGCTATAGCTTATTCTGCTGCTCCTGGAAGTGTTTCCGGAGGCGCAATTGGAATTATTCATCCTGTTCCATTTTTCCCAAATATTGGTTATTCAAGTATAAAATTTGAGGACAAACAAGAAGTTACTGATGCAAGTGAAAGTACTTCTTCTGTCATTCTTACAACAGACACTACAATTAATACTTTTAATTTTTTTTATTACGTTCCCTTTCCAGTTGTAACAATATCCGTTGGAATTGGGTTAGGTCAAGACAATCTTAATACGGGAATGGAAACCAAAACAAAAATAGAAGAAACATTTGAAAACAGTGAACAAACACCTGACAACAGTATTATAAAAACTTCTGTTTCTGAAACTTTTATCCATATTGGACTCCCTTTCTGGAATACTATAGAATTCCATCTAGGTTACCATCTCATGTCTGTAAGTAAGATTGATTTAACTAGCAAAAAAAGTACTTCTTTGCAAGGAAATTACAATATTAGTAAGAAAAACTACACCGGAGGAATGACCACTGTTGGATTTCAAGTTGCTTTTTAATGTTTTCTTCACCTTTTCCGAATTTCATTAGTTTTATTTGTAAAGATCTTTCTTTTACAAAAAACTATAATTTACTTCCTGAAGAAGAAAAGATAGTAGCATCATTTGATTCTCCAAAAAGGAAGGCAGAATTTATAATGGGTAGGGCTGTTTCCCATTTAGCACTAAAAAAATTTAAACTTGAATCTATACCTATTCTAAGAAACATTAACACTCGTGAACCATGTTGGCCTAAATCTGTTTTCGGAAGTATTACTCATTCTGGGAATTTAGCAGCAGCAGCAGTGGGTTTAAATAGTAAAATTGCAGGTATTGGTATAGATTTAGAAAAATTATCTAGAAAAATAAATTTTGAAATAAGTCGTCATATTTGTGTAGATAATGAACTAAAATGGCTAAAAACACTTGACCCAGAACAAGCTAAATTAAATCTTAGAATTATTTTCTCTGCCAAAGAATCTATTTTTAAATGTTTTTTTCCAATATCAAGGAAACACCTTAATTTTAAAGATGCGTATATAAACATCAATGAAAAAAAGTCAGAATTTACTTATATACTTTCAACTGCTTGTTCCAATATTACTGATGTTGGATTTAGTCACAAAGGTCATTTCTCGGTAAAAGATGACTTCCTCTTGACATCAACTTACATAAAAAAATATCCGTTTACTGAATAAATATTTTATATTTATTTGTTACATTAAATTTTTATTAACTTAATTACAAAAATCCTAAAACAATTATTTCAATTAAAAAATTATTTTTTATATTAATATTATTTCAATTGTTCACAAACAATTATTATTGGGTTTTATGTATAATTTTGGTAAGTTATTGTTTGTTGACATTTTATCAACACTTTATCAACATCACTTAAAAAACATTATTATCAATTAATTCAATCAATTTACTTGTAATCAACAACTTATCAACATTACTAATACTAATAATAAAAAAAATATGGAAATAATTTTAAATAGAGAATTATTATCAGATGCTCTTCAAAATATTAATTCTGTTGTTGATAAAAGTTCAACTAAGCCTATTCTTTCAAATTTTGTTATGAGGACATTGGAAGGAGAAAAAAGTAAAGTTGAGTTTTCTTCGACAGACTATGAATTATCTTTAGTAGAGAAAATAGATGCAGAAGTCAAAGAAACAGGTAGTATTTGTGTTAATGCTAAAAAAGTTTTCGATATAGTTAAAGAACTGAGAGATGATAAAGTTTATATTAGATCAACGGAACAACTTTGGATTCATATTACATGTGGCTCTTCTGAATTGAGACTTCCTTCCGTAGAAGTAGGTTTATATCCACAAACGGTTTTAGAAGAACTTCCAGAATCTTTAAAAATTTCAGTTGAGGATTTTAAAAGTTGTATTGACATGACTTTGTTTGCGGCTATGACAAATGAATCGAGAAGGAATTTAATGGGAGTATGTCTAAGTTTAACAAGTGACCAAAAGACTCGTTGGATTTCAACAGATGGACATCGTTTAGCTCAAGTAGTTATGCCCGTTAAAGAACAGGTTTTTAGTGAGGGCAAGGAAGTAATAATACCTAGAAAAGCATTGACGGAAGTAAGAAGAACGGCTGATATTTTTGGAAAGATAGTAAATATTTCTTTTGATTCACGTGTTATGCAGTTTTCAGGAGGAGATATAACATATAAAACTAGATTGATTGAAGGTAAATTTCCAAATTGTGATCCAATTATTCCAAAAGACAATAATCTAGAAATTTCAGTAAATAGAGAAAGTTTTGTAAATTCTTTGAGAATTGTTTCATCAATTAGTATGGAAAAACTTAGACCGGTGAAAATAATTTTTTCTCATGGATTATTAAGATTAGAAAGCGAAAAAGCTGACTATGGTGAAGTAGTAGATGAAATAGAAGCTGGTTATGAAGGAGAAAATTTTCAAATAGGTTTTAATTCAAGATATTTGTTAGATGTCTTAGGAGTGATTGAAAGTGATGAGATACTACTTAACTGTAAAAACTCTATGAGTCCAACAATCATAAAATCTCCGAGAGATGAGTCATTTATATCTGTAATTATGCCACTAAGAGTCGAATGGTAGTTTGACGGTTTTTTCTCAATATAAATGAGATTTTACTGCCAAAATTACACCGTTCTAGATACGACTTCATGAAAATTATAAATATTGAGCTCATTCAATTTAGAAACTATTTAAAATTTAATACAGAACTCTCACCAAAATTAAATTGGATATATGGTTCCAATGGACAAGGAAAAACAAACTTAGTTGAATCAATCCACTACCTATGTAACTTGGAATCCTTCCGAACAAGCAAAACATCTAATTTAATACAGAAAAATAAGTCAGAAACTGTAATTAATGGTCTTATTGAACGTAGTGATTTTAAGCATTCTGTTCGTATAAATGTATCTAAAAAAGGTAGACAAGTATTATTAGACAATAACCCAGCTTATCATGTTTCTGAATATATTTTTTCCTTTATGTCACTTGCATTTACTCCAGAAAGTGTAGGTCTATTCAAAAGTACTCCTCAGGAACGTCGTAAATTTTTTAATAAAATTATTTCTTTTCTTAATCCAATTTATTTTAAAGATCTTCAGGAATGTAAAAAAATAATTATTCAGAAAAATGCTTCTTTACGAAGTGGTAGTATTGAACAAATATCTATTTGGAATAAAATGCTTGCTCGTTATTCTATAAAATTGATGGAACAACGAGTAAACTTTGTTGAACAAGTAAATCTTTTTTTACACGATCTTTTCACAGAGCTATCGGGACGATCAGAAAATTTACGTTTGATCTATGAACCATCTCTTAATTCAAAAATTTTTGATGAAAAATTTTTTTTTGAACAACTTGAAAAAAATCAGAAAAAAGAATTGCAACAAGGGTATTCTATTCTCGGACCGCATAGAGATGAATTTCACTTAATGATGAATGAACAAAAAGATAGAGATTTTTTTTCACAAGGAGAGTTTAGAATAACTAATTTGTCTTTAAAAATGACTATTAATCATTTATTATATAAAAAGTACAAATTTCACCCCGTTTTGATTTTTGACGACCTTCTTTCAGAGTTGGATGAGGAGGTAGTTAATCACGTTATTAAGGTATTGATAAAAGTAAATAATCAAATATTTATAACATCTACCTCTAAACCATCATATTCTTTACCTGGAAAATGTATTAAAATTGAACAAGGGATGCATGTTTGAATTAATAAACTTCTAACTTATTTTTGGATACAGCTAATAAAGAAATATTATGAATGAAGCTCAAATAGAACAAAATACAGAATACGATGAATCTAATATAACAGTACTCCAGGGACTGGAAGCTGTTCGCTTACGTCCAGGAATGTACATTGGAGGTGTAGACACTGCTGCTCTACACCATCTTGTGTTTGAGGTCGTAGATAACAGTGTAGATGAAGCACTAGCTGGATATTGTTCAGAAATTCACGTGATTATTAATTCTGATGGAAGTCTTTCTGTTGAAGATAATGGTAGGGGAATACCAGTTGGTATTCATGAAGAAGAAGGGATACCAGCACTAGAATTGATTTTGACAAGGCTTCATGCGGGAGGGAAATTTGATAATAGTAACTACAAGGTTTCTGGAGGACTTAATGGCGTTGGAGCATCTGTAGTAAATGCCCTTTCTGATAAAATGGTGGCGGAAGTATTTAGGGATGGTTTTTTATGGAAACAGGAATATAAACAGGGTATTACGAATTCACCGCTAGAACAAATTGAAGAAAGTAGAAAAACGGGAACGAATATAACATTTTGGCCAGATAAATCTATTTTTGATCATGTTGATTTTAATTACGAAGTATTAGCACATCGTTTAAGAGAATTAGCATTTTTAAACAGTGGAATTTTGATTACGATAAGGGATAATCGAACTGACCGTTTTCAAGAATTTAAATATGAAGGTGGACTATCTTCATTTATCAAACATATAAACGAAAATAAAACTGTTTTGCATGAATTACCAGTATATTTTTCAGGTAAATCTGAAGACGTGGAAATTGAAGTTGCCTTTCAGTATAACGATACTTATACAGAACGTGTGTACTCTTTTGTTAATAATATAAACACTATAGAAGGAGGAACACATTTAACAGGATTTAAGGGTGCCCTTACTAGAACAATGAATAGTTATATGATTTCTAACAAAATTGTCAATGACTCAAAAGAGAATCTGACAGGAGAGGATGTTCGTGAGGGGATAGCAGCAGTTATAAGCGCAAGGGTTATTAATCCACAATTTGAGTCTCAGAAGAAAATTAAGTTAACCAATGTCGAAATTAAAGGCAAAGTAGAGACTTTGGTTTCAGAATATTTGGGATCCTATTTAGAGGAAAATCCAGCTGTAGCAAAAAAAATTGTATTGAAAGCGATTGATGCTCAAAGAGCAAGGGTTGCTGCAAAGAAAGCCAGAGAATTAACGCGCAGGAAAAATGTATTAGAATTTAGCACTTTGCCAGGGAAACTTGCCGATTGTCAAGAATCTGATCCTGCTTTGAGTGAATTATTTTTAGTTGAGGGTGACTCCGCGGGAGGCTCTGCTAAACAAGGTCGTGATCGAAAAAATCAAGCAATATTACCTTTAAAAGGAAAAATTTTAAATGTGGAAAAAGCTCGTTTTGATAAGATGCTTGGCAATGAAGAAATTAAAACAATGGTTACTGCAATGGGTACAGGAATTGGAAAAGAAGAGTTTAATCTGGAAAAAATTCGCTACCATAAGATTATAATCATGACAGATGCGGACGTTGATGGAAGTCATATTTTGACTTTAATATTGACTTTCTTTTACAGACAAATGCCTGAGATTATTGAAAATGGATATCTTTATATTGCACAACCTCCTTTGTATAGAGGTAAAAAAGGTCGCTCTAGTTTTTATGTTAGAGACGAAAATGAATTGACGGAACGTTTAGTTCGTTCTTCTTGTGAAACACTAACGCTTATCTCCAATAACGGTAAAAAGATGAGCGGAGAAGATCTCTATCAGATCGCTCTCAAAATACGTCTTTTCAGAACACACTATGATCGTTTATGCCTTAACTACAATCTTACAAAATTGATTGATTTGCTCTTAAAAAATAAGATTGAACTAGATATAGGAGGATCAGATCACGTTCTAAGATGTATCGAAAAATTAAAGGAGTTTTATACTGATTTCAAAATGACTTTAAATCAAGAACAACAAGGAAATAATGTTTTAATAGAAGTAAATGAACAAAAAATAGAACTTTCACTAAATTTATTAGAAAACTTAAGCGCTTATGATTATTTACAAGTATATAAAGAACATTCTTATCTTGAAACATCACTAGGACTAAAGGGGTTGTTGATTAATGAAAATGAAGGAGAAAGTCACTCATTTAAAACATGGACAGAAGTCTTAGAATTCATGGTCAGATTTGGTAAGAAGGGTATGTATATTCAGCGTTATAAAGGTTTGGGTGAAATGAATCCAGAGCAGTTGTGGGAAACAACTCTTGATCCTGAAGCCAGAACCTTAAAAAAAGTTAAAGTTGAAGATTTAGTTGAGTCAGATGGTCTTTTTACTATTTTAATGGGCGATCATGTTGAACCCCGCAGAAACTTTATTGAGGAAAATGCACTTCGTGTTAAGAATCTTGATGTATAGGATTTCTTTAAAAATTGCATGTCAAACTCTCATTCCATTGTTGCCATTGTAGGGCGACCAAACGTTGGAAAATCCACATTATTTAACCGACTCGTTGGCAATCGTTTAGCGATTGTAGAAAAAACTCCTGGTGTTACTCGGGATCGAAATTATGGTATATCAAAATATCATGGCTTTGAATTTATGGTTATTGACACCGGTGGCTTTGAATTTATGGGTGAAACAGGACTTATTCAACAAATGGCAAAACAAGCTATTCTTGCTGTAGAAGAAGCGGATTGTGTTTTGTTTGTTGTCAATGCCCAAGAAGGTTGGACTCCAGATGATGGGCAACTTTATAGAACTTTATCAGAGACTAATAAATCACATATATATGTTGTTGTTAATAAAGTAGATAATCGTCGTTTAGAAGAAGAAAGTTTTGATTTATATCGTCTAGGAGTAGACAAAATTTTTCCAATTTCATCTGAGCACAATAAAGGTATTTCTGGAATGCTTGAAGAAATTAATAGATTTGTTCCACTAAAAATTAAGAAATTAACTGCTTTTGGGGAGAATTGTCATGCAGAATCTCCTATTGCGGTTGCTGTTATAGGAAAACCAAATGCAGGAAAGTCTTCAGTCGTTAATGCGCTATTAAGTAATGAACGTATGATAGTGGATTCAATTTCTGGTACTACAAGAGATTCTGTAGATATTCCTTGCAATTTTGGTGGTAGAAGATTTTTGTTGGTCGATACAGCTGGAATTAGAAGACGGGGGAAAGTTTCTAAAAAAATTGAAGTTTTTAGTATTGTGTCAGCATTAAAATCTATTGAAAGGTCAGATGTAGTGCTTCTAATAATAGATTCTAAAGAAGGAGTAACAGATCAGGTTATGAAAATTGCAGGATATGCAAATGAACGTAGGAAGTCAATAATTGTGGTGATGAACAAGTGGGATTTAGTCAAAAAAAATGGAAAAAGTCTTAAAAAGTTTGAGGAAGATCTTTATTTTCGTTTAAACTTTATTAAATATGCTCCAATTCTTTTTGTAAGCGCAAAAACAGGTCAAAGAATCCGAGAAATTTTTAAAACAATTAAAATTGTTTTTGAACAATATGTACGTCGTATTCAAACTTCAGATCTAAATGTAATTCTGAATGAAATTGTAACCCGACATCCACCTCCATCAAATTCGGGTCGTCCAACAAAAATATATTATGGAAATCAAGTTAGTGTTGCACCACCAACATTTGTTTTAATGACTAATAATCCTGATAAAACAAACATTCAATATGAGCGATATTTTTCAAACCAATTCCGTTATCATTTTGGGTTTAAAGGAACACCTATTAATTTTATTTGGAGAAAGAAAAAAACTTTAAAAAAAAAATTAAATAAATGAATTTTTATTACTTTAATGTCATAAACTTTATCAAAGTATCAAGCATAGTGTACTTTCGTATATTTGCTTCTTAACTTAATGACCTCATCTTTAACGGATTTACCTATCAGAGCAGCTTTCATAAGTGTAGCAAGTTCTCCCATTTCACCTTCTTTCATTCCGTAACGTGTCATTTCCTGAACACCTATTCTTAATCCAGATGGATTTTTTGGATCCTTGTCCCCAGGTAGCATATTGTAGTTTGTAATAATGTTATTTTTTTCAGCTAGAGACCGGGCTATGTTCCTAGCCACTCCAAAATTTGTAACATTAAGAGCCAATTGGTGGCTTTCTGTAAATCCAAATTCTCGAGCTTCTACATTTACTCCTTCATCTGTAAGTGCTTGACCAAAAGCTTTAGCATTAGCGATTGTTTGTGATGCATATTTTTCTCCGTGTAATTTCATTTCTCTTATTGCTACCAACAATCCAGGCAAAGTGTGCAAATGATGACTACTTGATGAACCTGGCATTACTCCTCTATCAATACTATTCCACCACTTCATTTCTTGTTCACTATTCATGTTTCCTAAAATAACCCCTCTCTGAGGTCCTGGAAATGTTTTGTGTGTACTGGCGTTAATGAAGTGAGCTCCTTCAAGAAATGGATTTTGAAATTTACCTCCCAAGATCAGACCAAGGACGTGAGCTCCATCGTAAAGAATAGGAATTTTTTTGGATCTACAAACTTCAGCAATTTCTCTAACTGGTTCAGGAAAAAGAAAAAGGCTTTTTCCCAGTATGACCATGTTAGGAGATATTTGCTCCACTAAGTCAACACATTTTGATTTGTCTAGATGATAACCATCTTCAGTAGTAGGCCAATAGTTAATATCTATGGATTTTTTTTCTCCAAGTCGTAAAACTTTCCCTCTTACTTGAATTCTTCTTCCAACTACACCAATAGGACTGTGACTGATGTGACCTCCTACTTCAATAGAATTAGCAATTACCTTATCGTTTCCTCTCAATAACGCTAAAGCTACAGCGGTATTTGCTGCATTTCCACTGATAGGACGAACATCGGCTTGTTTACAATTTGCTAGCATTATAAGTTCCTGAGTGGCCATACTTTCTATTTGATCAATAAATTGTGTACCTTCGTAATAACGGTTGTCTTGATAAGAGGTATTTGGATGTCCTTCTGCATAACGTCCCATGAAATCATTAATTTCAATATTTTTTACGGAGTCGGATTGTACATTTTCACTTGCTATTAGATTGATAGTTTCTTTACTTCGCCAGTGGTTCTGTTTAGACACAATGTCTAATATATCAGATATTTCTACACTCATAATTATATAACAGTCAAAAAGTTCAAAATTTATTTAAAGAAACTAATTAATATTAATATTTTGGAAAATATTGAATTATTGCCCCAATTTCTTCGATAGCTTTTTTTTCGGGAAGTTTAATATTACGAAAATGTTCACCCTTTACTATAGTTTTAGGACATATTTTACGAATTAGGTTACTAGCATCCTTTTCATTAAAAATAACTACTCTGTCAACTGATTCAATTGCTGACAGTAGTGTTGCACGTTCTGTTTCATTAAGTAATGGTGGAGCTCCCTTTTGTTCACTTATACTTTTATCACTATTAATAGCTACAATATTGAAACCGTTAAGCGTTTTTAATTGATGAAGAAACTTAAGGTGTCCTGCAGATATTTCGTCAAAAAAACCATTTGCAAAAACTATCGGGAGATCCTGTGATAACGATCGGTATAGTTGTTCTGGAGTCATAATTTTTGATGAAGTTTCACCATAATCAAAACGTCTAAGCAATTCTATTTTTGAAAAAGAAATAACACCAACATGTTGTATTACCATACTTGCGGCAATTTGAGCCCAAAAAGCCGCATGTTCAATCTTTGAATTTCCTGCAAGCATAAAAGTTAAAACACTACTTACTGCATCACCAGCACCAACAACATCAAATACTTCTTGTGTTTCAACATCAAGAAATAGATAGTTTTTTTTCCCACAATAAAGTAACAATCCATCCTTATCGAGGCTTATAATAAGATATTTAAGTTCTGCATTACTTCTGAGTATTTCTGCAGCTTTTAAAATATCTTTTTGATTATTTAGTTTAAATCCAACTGCTTTTTCAGTTTCTTTACGATTAGGTTTTAGTAAAGTGAAATTATTATATATTTTGTAGTCCGTCGTATTACGAGGATCTCCCACAATTGGAATCAAATGTTTCTTTCCAAAATTTTTAATTGCTTTTAAAGTTTTATTGCTTAGTAAACCTTTTCCATAATCAGAAACTAGTACCGCATCAAATTTATTAATAGTTTTTTCTAAGAAATCGATTATCTTATTGTGGAAAAAATTGTTTTCCATTTTTGGATCGATATCCATTCTAAGTAAATGGTTTTGTCCTGCGATCATTCTGTGTTTAAGGCATGTTTTAAAATTATTAGAGATAAAAACAGCTGTATTATCGGTTCCATTTTCTTTTAATAGATTTTTTATTATTTTTCCATTTTCATCTTTTCCAATAGCTCCGCAAACGAATACATTTGCCCCTAAATTTACTAGATTAATTGCAACATTACCTGCACCCCCTAGTCTATTTTCTTCACGAATTACGCGCATTACAGGAATAGGAGCTTCGGGTGAAATACGATCTACTTCTCCCCAAGAATAGTGGTCTAACATCAAGTCTCCTATGACAAGTATGTTGGGAGAATTAATTTTTTCAAAAGATTTACGAAGATCAGGGTCATTTCTCATAATTTGTTATTCAAATATTCATCTATTTTTTTTTGAAATGAATCATATGGTAATGCTCCAGAAAGGATTTCTCCTTGAATTTTGCCTGAATTATGATCGAAATAACCTAAATAAAATCCAGGAGTTCCTGTAATTCCCAATTTTGATCCATCTTCTATATCTTGATTTACCAACCCACGAAATTTCTCTTTTTCAAGACACTCATTAAATTTTTTAGGCGATTTAATTTTTATTTGACGTGCTAATTTTTTTAAATCACTTTTTGTTTTGGTATTCTGGGTTGTATATAGAATAACATGCATTTCTTCAAATTTACCTTGCTCTCTTGCACATTCAACAGAAATAGCAGCTTCGTCTGCTTCCCTATGAAAAGAAAGCGGGAAATGTCTATATCCAAATGCTACTCGATCACTATAGCTATCAATAAGATTATTAATTGTTTTCTGTATTTGACGGCAAAAAGGGCAATGATAGTCCGAAAATTCTATCAGGATTACGGAAGCTTTTTTGTTTCCTCTGATGAATGCAGTTTTTATATTTCCTTTGATCAAATATTTTGATGGTGTTTCCAAATGAGAAATAATCCATCCTTTTTTTACTGCTAATGAATATTGTTTAAAATAATGTTTTTGTAGAATTTGCTTTTCCAAAAACAGTCTAATCTGAGGTTCTAATTGCTCAATTGTTCCACGTTCCTTAAGATTATTTTGTTCAAAAAAACTGAGAATTTCTTTTAAAGAAACCTTCTTTTTTGGTTTAAGATTTATATTAGGATATTTTTTTTCAATTTTCTTAAGAGAATACTCTATAAACTGAATATTTAATTGCTGGAAGAGATTGAGGCTGAGGTCGTTAATTTTTTTGTTACGAATATCTTCAAAAGTAACTGGATTACCATCCACGAGACCAATTATAGGATTAGAATGATATTTTACGTTTGATGTTTGGGCTATTGCGGGAGAAAAAATTGATGAAAGGAAAATAATTTCGATCAAAACAATTTTAATAAAAGACTTCATAAGTGGATATTTCATTTTTTATATCAATTGAGAAAGTTTGGTAAATAATCTTTTGAAATTTCGTTATGGAGTGACATTTCCATTAATGAAATAAGATCTTCAAGTCGAGTGTCAAGATCTGGTGACTCAAGAAGAGTTTGTTTTTCAATTCCTGAAAAATCTAAATTCATGCTTAATAAATTTACAAGATAGTTTGCTGGGATATCTTCTATTTTATCCCATTCTATCTTAAGTTTATTTCTTTCAGAGTATTCTTTGAAATTTTGATACAAACGATCTGAATTTTTTGAAAGTTTTTTCTCTTCCATATCATTTGGAAAAAGAGAATATCCGACCCGTGCCTGTCTGTATGGAGTGTCTGTTTGCAATTCTTCAACAATTTGGAATCTTGATTCTCCATGAAGTTGGATTAAATAATTTCCTTTAGGTAATTTTTGAGCCTGTTCAATTGTTCCAACACATCCTATTTTACACAATTTTTCAGAGTCTTGCGCTTTTGGTTGAATTATACCAATTAGTAAATCACCATTTTCTGTAACGCTTTCAACCATTTGTAGGTAACGTGGTTCAAAAATGTGTAGAGGAAGAACTGATCCAGGCAATAAAATAGTTCCGTGAAGAGGAAATAGCGCGATTATTTCTTTAAGTTTTTTTTCCGACATTAAATATTTTGGAATTTGTTGTATAGTTTAGATGTGATGTGATTTTCTACATCTATCTCATTTTTAGGTTTGTATGGCATCGTATTTTCCCAAACTGTATTTTTTTCCATACAAAGATAAGTTGGAATTTTTGGTGCTAATTTATTTATTCTATTTTGAACATTTTTATATAGTAGCACTCTAATCTTTTTTAAATATCTCATTTTTCCATCTTTTCCCTTAACAAATTCTTCCAGAAAAATTTTACTTTTTGGGAATCGATTTTCCACAATGGACTTCAGTGAAGAAATATAACGTAATGTACCAAAACTAATCCATTCAATCCTATCTTGAGGTACGGTATCAAAGATTTGATCAACAAGATCTTGATATTCTTTTTCCCAATTAGAAAAATAAATTAAAGGATCTAAATGAAAAGCAATTTTATATCCTGCATCAGAAGCAATTCGAGCGGCCTTGAGTCTTTCGTTTAAACGGGCCGTTTTGTGTTCTTCTTGTTCAATTATTGTTTCCGGATTTAGAGACCATGAAATTAAAGTTTTCCCTCCATGATGAAGGTCAAGTAGGTGTTCTATGTTTTTAGATTTTGTTTTCAACTCGAGTAAAGAATTCTTTAGTTTTGCAAAGAATGGTATGACATATTTATTAATTTTCAAAATGTGATCAAGAGCTAAACTGTCAGAATGTTCACCAGTACTTATCCGAAACAAAACATCAGGTTTTTGGGAAGTAAGATCTAATACTTGATTTAGAATTTCTTCTAGATTAGCATGAATTGTTATTACAGGTTTATTGAGAAATGCTTGCAAAATACAATAAGTACATTCAAATGGACAGTTTTCAACAAGGTCTAAAGAAAGATAGTTACAACAAATTAGTTTGTCAGAAAATCCTGGACAACGCTTAATTGACTTTCCCTTAAAATACTTAAGATGCAATATTTTTTTTCCCATTGTAAGTGGATTTAATAAAGGATCCATTTCTTGTTCGTCTTTATGCCATTCAAAATTTTCTACGTAAACTTTCGGTACATTAGCAAATTTTTCGCACAATTGTTTTGTCAAAGGCTCTGAAGATACATTTTTATCTATAATTATTTTTTCTGGGCGGTAATTGAACATTAGGTCTATTTTTTCACAGGTTTTTATGAAAAATAATGATTTTTTTTAATAATTCATATTCAAAAGATATTTTAATTTAAACATCTTAAAAGTTAATTACTTTTGAAACATTTTAAATATTTATTATTTTTCTCTTAATTTATCTAAGTCTTGATAATATTATAAGTTAATAATTACCTCAAGTATTCTTGTATATCATTCTTGCATTCTTTGAATATAGATAAAAAACCTTTCCTTTTTATTTTTAGATATTATTTTGTCTGCATTGATTCAATCTAAAAGTTTTTTTAAGTATTTTCGAGCAGTTTGTGTATCCAAATCAATTTGTATTTGTAATTCTTTTAGATTTGAAAATTTTTTTTCAGATCTAATTTTATAAAGGGGAAATACCTCTAAATTTTCACCATATATATCTCCTTCAAATTCAAATATCCAAGTTTCTATGTTTACGGAATTTTTTCCGAAAGTTGGTTTTTTCCCGATATTTGTAACTCCATAATGAATTTTTTCAGCCAATTTTATTTTGCTTACATATACACCGTTTTCTATAGCTAATTGGATTCCTGGAGAAATGTTTGCTGTTGGGAATCCAAGTTTTTGACCTCTTTTCTCTCCATAGACAACCTTACCGAATATGCTGAACTCTCTTCCAAGATAAGTGGGGATTTTTTTAATATTTAAGTCTTTGATTAGACCTCTTATCAAAGTACTACTTATAATTTGATCATTTTTTTTGATAGGAGCAAATTCTTCAACGATAAAATTATAATCTATGCTGAGATTTTCTAAAAAATTAAAGTTTCCAGATCTTAATTTCCCAAAACGAAAGTCATAGCCAACAATAAGCTTTATCAAATTAAAACGCTTTATCAAAAATTTAAGAGCAAATTCTTTTGGAGACATTCTTGAAAGCTCCTTTGTAAAAGGAATTACATGAACTTCATCCAATCCTAGTTTTTCAAACAAATGAAGCTGATGCAATGGAGTACAAATTCGGCTAATAGGTTTTTCGGGATTTATAATTTCTTGCGGGTGTGGTTCGAAAGTTACTAAGGCACTTCTAAAACCTTTATATTTTGCTTCGTTTACAACATTATCGATTAATCCACGATGTCCTAAATGAATTCCGTCAAAATTTCCGATGGTTACGATGGAACTAGAATTTGAAGCAGTTTTTTCTTGATAATTAAAGATCCGCATAAAGATCTAAAGATAAATATTTTTAGTTGGAAAGATAAAGAATAATTTTTAGGGTAATACCAAAAAATATTCATATGCACCTAAAAGCTAACTTGTTTGTGAAAAACATTCAAGATTCTATGATTATTAAGATCTGTATATCAATGTTTGTGCTGTTACATATTTGACATGTGGAACTTGATATATGTTTTCTGGAAGTATTTCAGTGACGGGTAATCCTTTAGAATTTTTGATACTATTTGTTAAGATAATACATTTTCTTCCTTCAGGGGTTATCGCAATTAACGATTCCCCGCATTTGAAAGTTTTTCTGGCGAGCAATATTATGTGTTTTTCTTTGACAGATTCCAAGACATATCCTATTAAGTTTTCGCCATGATTTTTAAGGTGAGGATTTTTTATACGATCTATTGCTCGATCAGTATGATTAGCTCTAAAAAATCCATGCGTGATCTTGACCGGCCATGAAGATTTTAGTTCGTCTATTATATTTTTATCGAAATTTTCAGTAATATCACTAAATTTCTTTAGCCATTTCTGGGAAGAATCTAAATGTCTAAAATCGATACGCAAATAACTCAAACCGGAATTTTTTAGTTCAGGAAGTAAATCTAACAGAAACAAATCTCTATTCAAAAACATAAAAGTTCCGTGATGATTTTCAATTGTGGGGAACTGTTTTTGAGGAAGATTATCAGCTACTAAACTTTTTTCTAAGCTTTTGTTCGATTGTTTTAAATGATAGTAATTGCTTAGTAATTTTCGAGGCGAATAAAATAATAGTATTCGTCCAACACATAATATTTCACATTCAGTTGATAATGATTGGCTGTACTTAATCAGTTTTGTTTTTGGAAGTTCAGTTGATAAAATAAAACGTTTTAAATGTTTCCCAAAGTATTCTGACAATCTAAGAAGTCCTGTTAAATTATGGCTCCCAGTTTCTACAATTAAATGTAGTTTTATATCAGGATGCTCTTGTAGAAGCCATTCTGCTGATCCTAGGTCTTGAACACGTACAGCATTAAAAAGTTTTAATGGTAAGCGATTTAAGATTTTTAGTGATTGTTTAAAATTAATCTCAGAACTTAATATGTCCCAATTTAATATAGGAGAAATTCCTAATGAAATAGCTTTTTCAGCTAAAGATATTATAGATTTAGTTCCATTTTTTCCGGTTCTGCAGAGTAATTTGTGTTCTAATATAACCTCACTAATGGAGGATTTTTTAATTTCTTTTAATTGAAAATGATTTTCAAGATAAGTATTAAATTGCACTATTCCTCCAGCCATGAACTTAGCTGTTCGGAGTGCAAACCCTCAGTCGGAATATTTCTCTGGATTTTTCGATTTTTTAATACCATTACACGGTTTGCTAATTCAAGTCCCTGTTCAAATTGGTGTGTAACCATAAGCACAGCCCCACCTTTCTGATTGAATTCGTTTAGATATTTTTTTAACCAGTTAAGTGATATTTGATCAAGTCCTGAATATGGCTCATCAAGAAGAAGTATTTCAGGTTGATAAAGCATTAATCTTCCAATCATTAAGCGTTTTTTCATACCACTACTTAATTTACGAACTGGTATTTTTGAAACATGTGTAAGATCAATTATTGACAAAATATCATTAATTTTTAAATTTAAATCTTCAACTTCATAAAATGTTCCATATAAACGCAGATTATCAATTGAACTGAGATCACCATATAATTGGGTTTCTTCAGAAACATAGCCCATTTTTTGCAACCAAAACATATATTTTTCTCTTTGGTTCTTCCCTTTAAAAAAAATATTACCATGCGTCGGCTTCATTAGAGAACTGATAATACGAAGTAAAGTTGACTTTCCAGCTCCATTATTTCCAATGAGTATTACAAATTCGCCTGTTTCAATTGAAAAATTTATATTTTCAAGAATTTTAATGTAACCAAAATGCTTACATATACCTTCAACGCATAAAAGGGCAGACATTTTTTGTTGGGAGAAATAGGTTTATGCTATGATTGAATTGGGTAGGCGTTATCTATGAGTAGTTGTTTTTTATTATTCCATATAAGAATTCTTAAATAGCTGCCAGACTTAACTTTAGAGAATTTTCTTGAAATTATTCTATATCTTTTAATTTTGTATGGAATGGATGTTTTTAAACGAAATGGAATATCATTTTCTAAATTTTTTTTAGATGAAAGATACATACCAGTTCTTCCCAATTGTAGTCTGTTTGTTTTATTGGTTAAATTATAATTTACACTTAAAAATCCATTTTTGTATTTTATTTTTAATTTTTCAATAGAGACAATCGAATTAGCTGAATATTTTGATTTTCTTTTTTTTACAGCGGTTACCTTGGTTGAAGCTATTTTTTTTCTTTTTTTCTTTTTTTGTGCTAGTTTTTCTTTTTCATTATTAACTACTTGAAGTTGTGCTTGAATATTTTGATTTTCAGAAATTGATTCTTTAAGCGAATTTTGGGCGTTTTGAAGTTCTTTTTCTAGGGAGCTAACTTTGAGTTGAAGATTATTTATTTGTTCCTGAGTGGATGTTTTTTCATTTTGAAATTGATAAACTACTTGTTCACGTTGTGCTAGAATCGAATTTAGTTCAGAAAGCTCCCTTCTTTGTCTTTCAAGAAGAGATGCCTGTTGTTCATTCAATTTTTTTTGCTGAGAAGACTGAGACAAAACTTGTTGTTCCCAAATAGCATCTTTTTGTCCGGTTTGTTTTAATTTATTTACAAGACTTTCACTGCGATTTTTTTCATTTTTAATTTTTGATATAAACTGTTCTTGATCAAGAAGGTTTTTATAATAGAGGTAGGCAACTGCTACTGACAGTGCCATTATGATAACTAAAAGTGAAATTAAAAAGAATTTAATATTTCTAAGAAAAAACGCTGTTCGAGGATTTTCTCCGATAACAAAAAAATTAGTTTCCATGTTTCTATTGAATGCTATGAACTGCCCTAAAGTAATTTATTTTAATTTTTAAGTTCCGCATTTCGATCATTTTCATGTACAAGTTGATTTTTTTAAAATGCTTATAATTTAAGGTTAGATCATCTTTAAATGCAAGATAGAAATTGTTTTGATATTGCTTTTTATACCTTAACAGTTAATTGAATTTCTGGCAAGTTAGCCGGCAAAAATTAGATTCCTATTTTAGTAAATTACCTTAAATCGTAATTTTTGAGAGTATGAAAAATATAATTCAATTATTTTAGTAGATATTATTTGCGTTCTTTTAGTACTCTCTCTACTTCTCTTTGTGCCTCCCTTTTTTTAATGCTAAGTCGTTTATCATGAAGTTTTTTCCCTCGTCCTAGTGCTAACTCCATTTTAATTATTCCTCCTTTTAGATATACCTTTAAAGGTATCAAAGTAAGCCCTTTTTCTTTTAACTGTCCATACAGTCGTTTTATTTCAGAGCGATGAAGTAGTAAGAGTCTAGGCCTAATGGGATCATGATTGTGGCGATTTCCGAAATTATATTGTGAAATGTGTGCATTCATTAAATATACTTCAAGATTGTCATTTACTCTGCAGAAACTATCTGCAATATTAATATTTCCTGCTCTAATACTTTTAACTTCTGTTCCATCTAGTACGATTCCAACTTCCATCGTATTTTCTATTTCATATTCATGTCTTGCTCTTCGATTTTTTGCAACGGTTTTTATTGTCATTTCAATCAATCTATTATAATAAAAATAGAAAAAATTTGGTTAAACTATATTTTACAATTTTAATTGTCATGCGTTTCTAGATTGAAAGATTTGATTTTGCCCATAAAATTGCATCTTCTTCTTTTTCCAAATCTCCGTTAAGTTGTTTTTCGAATGCTTTTTTTAAAATTAGTCCTACTTTTGGACTTGGCTTCATTCCTAGGTCCAAAAGATGTCTTCCCATAAGTAAAGGAGCAGGGCCATCATTCTCGATTTTCATTATCTCTGCTTCCTCTAAAAGCCAATTTCCAGCTTCAAAACAGGATCGATCAATTTGGGATAAATTTCTCCCAAAATAATCTGCTTTTGCTAATAAAACTAATTCAGTAATATTTACACGCATGGCGAGCCTCCTTATTGTTCCAGAATTAATTAGCTTTCGTGTATTATAGAGTTGAACTGGTCGGAGATGTTCCTTGACTAAAGTTTTGACTTTTTTGATCAGATTTAAATCATCAGTTAATCTTCTCAAAAATTTTTCTGTGGGAGCTACTCCTGCAGAATCGTGAGAAGGACTACGCCATCTTCCATTTATAAATTTTGTAGTCAGAGGTTTGCCAAAATCATGACAAAGGGCAGCTAACATCAATATTAAATCATGTTTCTGGTTTCCATTTCTCAAACGTGCCGCTTCGTTTATCACTAGTAGGGTATGTGTCCAAACATCACCTTCGGGATGCCATTCATGATCCTGCAGTACTCCTATAAGTGCTTTTAATTCTGGAAAATACGTCAATATTCCTAATTCTCTGGCATACTCTAGACCGATTGAAGGACGTTCTGCTTGAATTAACAGCTTTCGGAATTCCTCAAAAATTCGTTCTTTTGACAATTCTTCAAGGTTTAACTCATTACAGATTTTGACGGTTTTGGGGTCTATTTTAAATTCAAGACGAGCTGATAATTGCATTGCTCTCAAGACCCTTAACGGGTCTTCAGAAAAGGAGGGACCAATATGCCTTAGGGTTTTTTTCTTTATATCTTCTATACCATTGAATGGGTCTAATAATTGATGTTTTATTAAATCATAACCAATACTGTTTACAGAAAAATCTCTCCGTGAAGCAGCTTTTTCGAAACTCAATGATGGGTCAGATCTTGTAAGAAAACCTTTGTGGCCTACACCAATTTTGTTTTCGTAACGTGGAAGGCTAAAATCGTATTCTGCATTTTCAGTTTTCAGTTTTAAAACACCAAAAGTTTTTCCCACGGTATATAATTTCCCAAATTTTTGTAAAATAGATTCCAAAACTTTTAGGTTTATGTCAAAAACTTCTATGTCCAAATCTTTGGAAATTTCCTTTTCCATACAGAAGTCTCTTACTGCTCCTCCTACTAGTATACTTCGTCCTTTGTATTTGGAGAGAGTCTTTGCAATTGTATAAAGTTCTTGGGAACAAGATTCTAGATACATGAACGGTTATTAAATTTTTTTACTTTATTAGTTCCTTATAAATGGGCAGATTTTGTCGTTTATTTGGAAGGTTTGCATTTCAAGAACATTTTAAAAGATTTTCGAAATAATTAATAGTTTTAAGAAGACCATCTTCAAGTTTTATAAAAGGCTCCCAGCCAAGTTTTTCTTTAGCGAGTGTTATCTCAGGTTTGCGACGTAATGGATCATCATTTCTTGCAGGAGAGTTAATTATCTTCGACCGTGAGTTTGTCATATCAATTATTTTTTCAGCTAATTCTTTTATAGTAAATTCTTTTGGATTTCCTGCATTAACCGGGCCTATAAAATGCTTTGTTTTCATCATTTTGTGGAGAGCATCAACCAATTCGGTTACATAACAAAAACATCGGGTTTGGAGTCCATCTCCATGAATTGCAATGGGATTTCCTTTAAGAGCTGCGACAATAAAATTACTTACGACTCTACCATCATTCAAATTCATTCTTGGTCCATAAGTATTGAAGATTCTTACAATTTTAATGTCAACCTTTTTTTGCCTATTATAATCATACATTAAAGATTCTGCGATACGCTTGCCTTCATCATAGCAACTTCTCAAACCAATAGGGTTTACATTTCCAAAATAATTTTCATGTTGTGGGTGTTCTAGAGGATCACCATATACCTCAGATGTCGATGCTTGTAAAAGGCGTGCATTCATCTTTTTAGCTAATTCCAGCATGTTAATTATTCCTAAAACACTTGTCTTTGTAGTTTTTATAGGATTGGCCTGGTAATGAACAGGAGAAGCAGGACAAGCCAAATTAAAAATCCATTCTACTTCTAATTTAATGGGTTCTACCACATCGTGATTTATTAATTTAAAATTTGGGTGATCTATTAGTTGACTTAAATTTGATTTATTTCCTGTATAAAAATTATCAATAGCGATAACTTCGTAACCTTTATCAATTAGTAATTCACAAAGGAAAGAACCTACAAAACCAGCTCCTCCAGTAACAAGTACCTTTTTCATATAAAAAATCTATTGAATAAATGTATTAGAATGCGTTTCATTATATTCAAGAAGCCTTTAATATTCAAGCTAGACTCAATCTTAAAGGTACATACAAAAAATTGTCAATATTATCCTTTAACTCTAAGCAATCTTTTTGTACTGTCAATATAACATTGCTTCTTATTAATACTAATACTATCATTTGAAAAGATTAGACATATTCTATTTATAAATTCTTTTTCATAGTGTTATTATATGAAAAATTGTTTTTTAACGAGTACCATAATAATGTTGATGATTAAATGTCCTAACAAATTTAATTCTTGAAAAACATTTAAAATTTAGACATTACACAAAATTTTTTAAAAAGGAGAGATTATGTTGACAGAAGAAAGACAAAAGGATTTGGAAACAGCTATTTCACAAATTGAACGCCAATTTGGAAAAGGTTCAATTATGAAAATGGATGGTTCTTCAGTAAGTCAATTCCCCGCAGTTAGTTCAGGGAACTTAGCTCTTGATATAGCTTTGGGTATAGGGGGATTTCCACGAGGACGTATAATTGAAATTTACGGACCAGAAGCTTCTGGCAAAACAACTTTAGCTTTATGTGCCATTGCTGAAATTCAAAAAAAAGGAGGTATAGCAGGATTTATTGATGCAGAGCACGCGTTTGACAGGAATAATGCCAAAAATTTAGGTGTTCAGGTAGAAGATCTTTTATTAGCACAGCCTGATTATGGTGAACAAGGTTTAGAAATTGCTGAACAGCTTGTTCGAGTAGGTAAACTAGATGTAGTAGTAGTAGACTCGGTTGCGGCGCTTGTTCCAAAAAATGAGCTGGATGGAGATATGGGAGATTCTCACATGGGACTGCATGCTCGTTTAATGTCTCAGGCACTTCGGAAACTGTCAGGTGTGACATCTAAATCTAATTCCATATTAATATTTATCAACCAACTACGTTCCAAAATTGGCGTAGTATTTGGGAATCCTGAAACAACTACTGGTGGAAATGCACTTAAGTTCTACTCTAGCATTCGTCTAGATGTTCGTAGAGCAAGCCAGATTAAGAGTGGGGAAGAAGTTAAAGGGCATAGGATGAAAATTAAGGTAGCGAAAAATAAGTTAGCTCCCCCCTTTCGAATAGCTGAAGTCGATTTAATTTACGGAGAGGGAATTTCAAAAATGGGTATTTTACTGGATTTAGCTTTGAATTACGAAATTGTGCAAAAAAGTGGAACATGGTTTTCATATGGCAAAGAGCGACTAGGCCAAGGGCGAGAAAATTCTATTAAATTTCTGGAAGAAACTCCGGAAATAGCAGAAGAAATTAATAATAAAATAAAAGAGATCAATAGCTTTGATTTAGATGAAGAATCACGTGAAGTTCAAGAATCTATTAAATTGGAATGAGTCACCCAAAATTTTTCTCAGGATTAACTAAACCTACTCAAAAAAACATAAAGCTTTTTCTAGATGAAGAAGTTTATGCCATATCTAATGAAGAAGCGATCTCAAGGGAATTGACTATGGTTGATGTTAGAACTCAAGAAGAATTTAATAATGGAAGAATACCAAATGCACTTAATTATCCTATTTTTGATAATCTTGAACGTTCTGAAATTGGAAAAATATATAAAAATTTAGGGAAGGAAAATGCTATTAATAAAGGACTAGATTTTTTTCAACCTAAACTTAATAAGTTTTTATTGTCGCTATCGAGCATGAAATCGGAACATCTAGTTGTTTATTGTGCAAGAGGCGGAATGAGGTCGAAAGCTATTGCGAGTCTTTTGTATAAAAATGGATTTTCTGTTTCCCAAATGAAAGGAGGCTATAAAGGATTTAGAAGATTTGTTCTCCAACAACTTAAGAAACCAATTCCACCTCTTATTGTGTTACATGGCAAAACGGGCGTTGGTAAGACATTGCTTCTAAAAAAACTTCCAAATCATTTGGATTTAGAAGGTTTAGCGCAACATCGCAGTTCTTTGTTTGGTGCCATTTATAAAACTCCAAATAATCAAAAAAATTTTGAAGCATTTTTGGTTCAAAGATTGAAAGAATTAGACAGCAAGTCTCCTGTTTTTATAGAAGGAGAAAGCCGGAAAGTTGGGAATGTTTTTATTCCAGAAGAGTTAGCAAATGCTATGAAAAAAGGAATATTATTATTGATGAATGCATCAATTGAAACTAGGGTTAGCCGTATAGTAAAAGAATATCAAATTCGTGATGCAGAAACTTTTTTAAAAATAGAAAAAATTTTAGTGTCACTTAAGCAGTCTATGGGCATATCAAAGACAGAAAAAATGCGTTGTTGGTTAAAAAATGGTGATATAGAAAACATTGTTCATATGCTTTTAGTAGATTACTATGATCCACGTTATTACTACTCTATGAAAAAATATAAGTTTGTAATTAAAATTTCTACAGAAGACTTGGATCAAGCAGCAAATGACTTAATTGATTTTAGAAAAAAGTTAATTCTAAATAAGTAAAAATATTTTTTTCCAAAAATTGTGAAAGAATTTTTTCAAAATGAGAAAATTTCTACTACCCTTTCTTTTTATATTATTTATTTTAGTCTTAAAAGAGGCTAGTGGAAATAAAATAAGTAAAAATGATTTTTTTGAAATAAAGACAAAATTTGGCTCATTTTCATTATCCATTTCTAATCTGAGATTACCGGAAATAAAAAAAGTACCACTTGTAACGGTTTCTGAATCTATTTTACCTCAGCTTCCAGATTGGCTTGATTCTCGTTATATTCCAGAAAAGCCTAGCTGGTTGGATAAAGCAGGGAAATTCTATAAGGAGGGTATTGAAAATTTATTTCTTGGGGAATTAAATATTTCACTCAAGAGATTTCAAGCAGTATTAGACGAATACCCTGAAAATAAATGGTTTTATGCATCTTGGTTTTGGCATGGACAAGTTTTGGCTAAGCAGAAAAAATTCTTACAAGCGGAAAAATCTCTTATTATTTTTCTAGAAGTACTTGAATCTGGAAATAGCTTTGAACACTTTTCAGAGTATAAGGACTTTAGTATTTATACATTAGTTTGGCTTGCCTTAAAGAATAGAAAATACGAAGAAGCACTTTCGTTGATTGAAAAATTTGAAACTGAAATTAGCGGGAAGAAATTACAAAATCGACTTCATTATTTAAAATATTTAACTTATCAAAAGTTAAATAAAAAAAGTGATTTTATTTTTACTTTGCTTGAATACGGTACTCAAAAGTTTCCATTTAACTTTGAACATATAGTAAGGTTGGCGGAACATTATTATGAGGAAAAAAGATGGCAGGATTTGTCAAAATTAGTGACAGCTCAATCTTCTAATTCATCTTTTTACAATGATCCGCAAATGGAATATTTTTTTTGGTTAGGATTTGTGTCTGAAATAAACATGAAAAAATGGTTCAAAGCCAGAAAAAAACTTAGTCTCTTAGAAAAATTAGGTGTAAGAAATAGGGATACTCTTGCTATAGCATTTTATAAACTCTATATAGAGGAGAAAAACTATTATAGTGCTTGGATGAAATGGACTGAAATTGAGGATGATATTTTGCGGGAGCAATTATTAAGAGAATTGATGCATATTGCTATAAAAAATGATGATTTTAAATTTTTACAAAATAAATTGCCTGAGCTTAAGTCTGTGGTTAAATATTGGAGAAATTGGCAGGGTGAGTTGGAACTAATATATGCCTATCTATTTTTGCACTTGAATCAAAGAAAAAAAGCTAAACAATGGCTTCAATGGTCTCTAAATCATTCACTTGGAATGGGAACTGAGAAACAGTATAATGTTGTCCATGAAGAAAGTATTTTTCTTATGTCAGTGTTACAGTTAATCTCATATGAATACAAGAAATCATTTATGAACTTGAAAAAATTGCTCGAAGACTATCCCAGTTCGGCCAGGCTTTCAGAGTATTATTTTTGGTACGGTGTTATGCTGTATGAACTAGAAAAAAGACATTTGGATGCAATTATGGCAATTCGTCAAGTAGACCAAGAAGGTGAGCGTGATGATGACCGTTTGTATCTACTTGGCAAGATAAATCATGATCAAAAGAAATGGCGCTCTGCAATCTTTTCTTTTATATCCTTAAAAAAGAAGTATCCAGACTCAAGATTTATTGAAGCGAGTCTTTTTTTGAAATCTGAGGCATATTTTCAACAAAAAAGATATAATTCTGGTTTGGAAACTATAAACGAATTAGAAACAAAATTTTCACCATTAAAAAACCCTATAAGAGTTATACATTTGAAGGTGCGAATTCTACTTGCATTAAAGAAATATGAGAAGGCTGACGATGTACTTAGACGCAGAATTTCTTTTCAAGCGGATCTTTCTTTAATAAGACTTAGAGTCGAAGTTTTGAAGTACATTAAAGACCCCAAGAGGATCTTATCAGTGACTGGGGAAGGGTTAGGAATTTCAACTAGTGAAGATGAGGGCTTTCTTTATTTTCATAGAGCAAATGCTCTCTATGAAATGCAAAAATATCAAGAGGCTGATGCTTACTATAATTTAGCTTTAAAGAATCCTCCTCAGGATGCAAAACGCTTTATTAGTTATCGAATTTTAAAAATTCAGTATGAGTTAGGAAGAATTTCTGAAATGTTAAAGAACTTAGAAAAATTTTTAAAACTTAATAATGAGGATGATTATAGTAACGAAATTTTA
>CACIWU010000009.1 GCA_902590435.1 uncultured SAR324 cluster bacterium
TTTCAGTTAATAAGACCTTACAATTTTAACAAAAGAAATTCTAGTCTTTTGTAATATTCAACTTTTTTTGTTTATAATAGCATTTATCTTTTGAGAACAAATATGATCCAGTTTCACGTTTTAAAATTTTTATTAATATCCTCACTTGTTTTTTCTAATGCAATAGAAGCTCAAGAGACTAACATAGGATCAAAAAACCAGTTACCTAAAGACGAAGTAGATCTTGCATCAAATAGAATTTTCTATAAGGTACCTAAAAATGAAAGTAACAAAATTTTTAAAAAGGCAGTCACTAAACACATTGTTAATAACAAGGGGATACAAGATTTTTATTCGGTTCCTGATGTTGAAAAAAATTGGTTAAATACAATTTTAAAATCTGAAAAAAGATGGCATAATCAGCTACTTAAACTTGAAAATGATTACCGTAATTCTTTTCAGAATCGAGTTGGACTTAACTCTGGACAAAACGACATTGCAGTTCGAATAAAAAACTATACGCAAAATATAAAAATACTAGAGAAAGACATTGATGAAATTAGAAGACAAACCGTACAAATTAATGTTGACCAACAGGTTTATATTAATAGCCTTCGTAAAACACCATTAACTGTTTTAGTTGCTATTCAAACCATTTACACTCCTGACTTAATGAAAATTAAGGATAAACTGGATATACTCAATAAATCAATCTTTAAAAGTTTGGAGGATCCAGTATTAGGCCATATTACAAGAAACTATAGTAAAAACATAAAGATACCATTTAAAAATGGCCATGTGAGGGTTTCTTATATGTATCCAGAGAATATAACTTTATTTGATTCTGAAGCAAACGAACTTGTTTATCTGTTTTTAAGAGTAGAGGGATATCCTTTTTCAAATGGTAGTTCTACAAGTAGCAATGTGAACAGTAGAGGAGTAGAAGTACAAATTTTTTCTGAGTTAAATCAAATAGAATCTTATCTCAAAACAAAGAAAGTTGGTGATAAAAGATTGCAAGACTGGTTAAAAAAAGAATACAATTATCAAAAATTAAGTAATATTCATCTTTTAAATACTATTCGTGGGAAATTAAGTGATTTTGACATGTTTAGAAATGGACTAAACAAAAATATTGCTGATCTTTCTTCAAAAGTTAAAGAAATTGAATCAAAAAAAGATCTTATTATTAAAAAAGGAACAGTCGAATCAATAGAAAAAGAATATCAAAAATCTAAAGAATTCTATAAAAATTTCTTTGCAAAAAGACAAGTCCTTACTCACGAAAAATACATCCTAGAGAATGATGTGATGTATAGTCGTTTTCATGTTGAAGGTGAATCAAATAAAAATAATGGTAATTCTAATAATAAACGAATTGTAAATTCAAAGACAGTTTCTAATATTCCTATAAGTGGCAGACCACTGAAGGATATTTTTTCTGATATACTCGAGACTGCCCATAAAAATACAAAATTAAATTTATTAAATTATCGAGAAAGAATTTATCGTCCAAATGAAGAACAATCTCAATTAATTCAAGGGGAGTTAGAGTGGAAAATTCAAAATGAAGAGTTTAGTATTTTAAAACTAACTAAGGGTAATGTGGGATCAAGAAGTCACTTTGTTGTCCATCTAGCCAAACGGACTAATTTAAGATCAATACCGGGATTCCCAGCTGAAAAAAGTGGGGTTTGTAAGGCATCTCTTCTTTTTAAAAGAGGTAAAGATTTAATGAGGGATTCTCAGAAACCAATTTTGAAGCGATTGGTAAAATGTCTTAGGAAATATCCACAGCAAATGATACAAATTACTGGCCACACTGACCCACTAAAACCAAATTACGGCGAAGGTTCAAAATATAGTAATGTTATGTTAGGTTTAAAAAGAGCCGAAAAAATGGTTAACGCTCTAACCAAATTAAAATTTAATCCTGGTAGATTTATCGTGGTTAGCAGAGGAGCTCAAATGCCTGTTGCTATTGGGAAAAATAACAAAGAATTACAAAAAAATCGTAGGGTAGATATAATTTCTAAAGCTAATTTTTAAAATTTAAGAACTTCGTAATAAAGTGAGTGGTGAGCTTTTTAATAATTTACGTGTAGCAAACCACGCAACAATAACACTCATTGATATAACCCCAATAATACTCATTATACTGATTCCCCAAGTCCATTGCCAAAAGTTTTCAAAAAACCACCATGCTAATCCGTAGGACATTATTGTACTGACTGAAACTCCAAATATACATGCAAAAAATCCTATTATTAAAAATTCAAATTGAATCATTTTTTGAATATCATTAAATTTTGCTCCAAGCACCTTTAGTAGATTTAATTCCCATAGTCTTCCTTCAACTTCATTTCGAGCAATTGAAAAAACTACTATAAGACCAGCAAAAATAGATAAATAAGCCATTAATTTTAATGCTAAAACCATTTGATCTGATATACTTAAAATACGTTTAACCGTTCTGTTTACATCTACTACAGAAACATTAGGGAATTTATTTACAATCTTATTTTGCAATTTAATCCTTTTAAATTGATCTAATCCTCCTAATGAAGCCAAAAAAGTTGCAGGTGCTTCTTCTAATACTCCTGGTTGAAAAAGTATGAAAAAGTTTGGTTGAAAACTATTCCATTTAACCCTTCTAAAGTTTACTATTTTTGCATCTATAAGTATTTCTTGCACATTAAAAGTTAGTGTGTCTCCTATTTTTAATCCAAACCTATCAGCATATCTTTCTTCGATTGATACTTCAGAAGGTAACCCTGAATCCCAATCATATTTACTTGAAAATGGTTGCCCTCTAACAATATATTCTGATTCTGATAGCTCAGTTCTATATGATAAATTTAAAGTACGCATTCTGAATCGTTGTTCACGTTCCTGTTCTCGAGTTATTGGTGAGTCATCATTAAATGATTTAAAAACCTCATTATTTATTTTTTCCAAACGAGCTCTAACCATAGGTGAAATATATTTCATTACCTCATTCTCTTCAGAAATTAATTTTTTCAGTGCTTCTATCTGATCTGGTTGTATATCAAACATAAACAAACTTGGAATTCTAAAATCCTTAGGTCTTGATATTTCTTCTTGAAGACCCTGATAAATTTGTGGAATTAAATTAATCAGCAACGTCCCCATAGAAAGAGCTAAAAAACAAGAAATAGCACCTAATCTATTTCTATTTATGTTCCGAAAAGCAAGACGTATTACAACACTATTTAAATTCTGACTAATATCCCCTACAATTCTCAATATAACTAAAGCCACAAGGCATAAAACTATTATTGATAATATCAACATTACTATAAAAATACTTCCTACAACCCAAGAATGTGATTGCCATACTGACAAAAACCAAGACAACATAATTAAAGGGATATAACTATACCATTGTTGCCATAATTTAAACTCAACATCATTATTTATAAAATGTTCGTGAAAAAGATATAATGGTTTTACTGAACGAATCCGCGATAATACTGGTAGGCAGAAAACAAAACTACCCATACAACCTATAAAAATTGAAAAAAACAAACTACTTAAACTTATATGAGTAACAAATCCTCGAGGTAAAAATTGCTCTAATAAAAGCGGCAAAAATGGTAAAATTATTATTGATATTAAGATAGCAATGAGTGAAGCTCCTGTTCCTAAAAATAATAATTGCCATAATACCATTTGATAGGTTTGTTGCCTTGTTGCTCCCAAACTCATTAATATCGATAACTCACGGAAGTGATGTGAAAGGTAATTTCTATATAGATATGCTGCTCCAATTCCTGCAAGGAAAATAGCTATTAAAGCAACTAATCCCAAGTAATCATTAAGATAACCCAGCAAACGCCCTAAATTATTACCCGCATTTTTATGGGAAATAATCCTAATTTTTGAATCTGAACCTTTTAAATTTTTTACATTATTTTTTAGTTTTTCAACTATTGATTCCAAATTAGCACCTTTTGGTAAACTGTATAAACGCTGATAACTAACCCTACTTTTTTTTGTTAAAAGTCCTGTTTCTTTTAATTTTGAAAAACCAACGTAAATTCTTGGTGCAAAACCAAATGAGGACATAGAACTACTTGGATCATCCATTACCAGATCAGTAATAAGAAAATTTTTTTCACCGATTTTAATATTTTCATCTTCACTTAAATTTAAAATGTTCAGTAATTCTGGATAAACCCAAGACTCATCATACAAATTCAACTTTTTTAAATGATTATCATCTTGAACAATACCATTGTTTTTTAAAAATATTTTTCCATAAAAAGGGAAGAGTTCCTCAACACCTATAACTTCAACTAATCTAGATTTTTTAATCGAAGAAACCATTGTAAACAAACTAATTCTTCTAGTTACTTTTGTATTTTCAGGAAGATTCGATTCCAAATATTTTATATTTTCTTCTTGAAATGGAAAATAGGTTGTTAGTGCTATATCTGCTCCCAGAATTGCCTTAGAATTTTTCCCCAAATGAAGATCTAATGATTCTTTAAATGAGTCTAATGCAATAAAACCTGATAAACCCATAGCCAGATTTAAAATAAAAAACAAACTGAATTTACGATTGTTTCTCAACTCTCTTAAAGCAAGTTTTGGCCAAAATAACTTTTTAATTATCATCATTCGAAAGTTCCGTTTTTAAGAGTCATTTGTCTAGAGCATTTATTTGCCAAATCTTTATTGTGTGTTACCATTATCATCGTCATTCCAGTAGTTTGGACAAGATTAAAAATTAAATCTGCAACCTGAAACCCCGTAGCATTGTCTAGATTACCTGTAGGTTCATCTGCTAATAAAATAGAGGGACGTATTACAATAGCACGAGCTATTGCGACTCTTTGTGATTCCCCTCCACTAAGTTGATGTGGAAAATGTTTTACCCTATCCATAAGTCCAACTTGATCCATTGCCTCTAATGCCCTCTCTTGACTTTCTTTGTATCCAAACATTTCCAATGGTAGACTTACATTTTCCAATGAAGTAAGGTGAGGCATTAAATAAAACTGTTGAAAAATAATACCTATATTTTCTGCCCTGAATTGTGTCATTTCTATTTCACTTAACTCTCCAAGTTCTTTTCCATGTAATTTAAGAGATCCGGAGGTTTGTCTGTCTAAACCTGCTAAAAGTGAAAGAAGTGTTGATTTACCACTGCCAGACTGACCTACAACTGCAACGGTATCTCTTTTCTGAACTGCTAAATTTAAGTTTTTCAATACTTCTATTTTACTTAGATCTGCTTGTTTGAAAGTTTTTACGAGATTTTTTATTTCTAAAACCATTATTATTTATTAGAAAATTTTTATAAGATTTAATATTTTTTCATCCATATTACAAAAACAATTGTATGAAATCAAACTATGTCAAGAAAAGTTCACATTTTTTAGAGTGAGATCCTAATCATCTCAATTTAAAGTAATGATTATATATTAAAATATTATTTAATCTTTTCCCTTGATATTATTAAATATTTTATGTGATAATGGATAAGTATTAAAACTTTTAAAAATGATTTTTATGGATATTTTAAATATTTTTCTTCTTGGAGGAGCTACAGGACTATTTTTTTCGATAATTAGCATGATTTTAATAGGTGCTAGTAACTCAGAAATTTACCCTGTAGGGGGATTCATTCCGGCTTTGTGGATGTTAACTGACTTAGAGATTTCATCTCAAATCATAGTTGCAGGTTTATTAATAATGGGAGGAATGACTGGTTTTTACTTAACTCTAACATTCTGGAAAGAACGCACATTCTTTTCAAATAATGAAGAGAAAAAAGATATAAACATCGATCATGCTTCAAATGAAGAACTTAAAGATGAACAGAATGTAACTACCGTAAAGGGTAAGTCCTTAGCTCAATTTTTATAATATATTTTTATGCGATAATATTATGTTCAGGGCCAAATGGAAACCTTGTAATGTTTTCTGATCCATTTTCTGTCACAACTAGTATGTCATGTTCCCGATAACCTCCTGCACCAAGTTCTGATTCAGGAACCATTACCATTGGTTCAATTGAAATAACCATATTTGTTTCTAATGTAGTCTCTATATCTTCTCTTAATTCTAAACCAGCCTCACGTCCATAGTAATGAGATAAACTTCCGAAAGAATGTCCGTATCCAAAAGTTCGATATTTTAATAAATCATGTTGAATAAATATCTCATTTAATTCATGGGCAATATCACAGCATCTTAATCCTGGTTTAACTAATTCCAAACCTCTTCGATGTACCTCAATATTTGCATTCCAAATTTCGAGATGACGTTTTGATGCATTATTAAAAAATAAAGTACGTTCTAAAGCCGTATAATAGCCTCCAATCATAGGAAAACAATTAAGGCTAAGAATATCTCCTTTTTTTATTTTTCTTGTAGTAACAGGATTGTGAGCACCATCTGTATTAATTCCAGACTGAAACCAAGTCCAGGTATCCATAATATCACTATCAGGAAATCTTTTGGCTATTTCATTAATCATTGTTTGAGTAGAATGAAGAGCTACTTCATACTCTTTAACATCCTCTGATATAGCATCAACACAAGCCATTCCACCTATATCCGCGATTTGTGCTCCGATTTTTATAAGTTCTATTTCTTCATCAGATTTAACCATTCGCTGTTTCATTGAAATTTTTGAAATATCTAAAAGTTTTGCTTCAGGCAATGCATGTTGTAATTTTTTAAAATTTTCTAAATTTATATGATCATATTCTACACCAATCCTACATTTTCCTTTTATTTCATTTTTTAAAGCGAAAAAATAATTATCTTTTTGCCAATCAGTATAAATAATGTTCTCGCCAAATCCTCTCCTCCAAGGTTGTCCTCCGTCTATATTAGCAGTAATTGAAAATAACTTATCTTGACTCACTATCAAACCATAAGGACGACCAAATGCACAATATACAAAATGATTAAAATAATTAATATTGTGGATAGAAGTGAATAAAACTATATCCAATTTTTCTAACAACATATTTTCACGTAATTTTGAAAGACGATTCTCCATTTCTTTATCTGAAAATATTGATGATTGCTTTTCACCATTTTGTATTTTTATAATTTGTTCCATACTTATATTATTTTAATTCTAATTGAATAAATTGTTCAATTGATTGTTGACGCATACAAAGGTCGTACATTTTGAAATATCTTTAATTTTCTTTGCTCCAATATAGGTACAAGTGCTTCTTACTCCTCCTAAAAGATCAAGTAATGTATTTTCTATTGGTCCTTTATATTTAATTTGAACTAATTTGCCTTCACTAGCTTTATATTCTTTACCCATATTATTACTATAATATTTCCCCAAAGCTTTGTTACTAGCCATTCCATAAAACTCTACTGTTTTTTCACCCGTTTTTTTATTTTCATTAATAGATATACTATTTTCATCATGTCCGGCCAGTAAACCTCCTAACATAACAAAATCTGCATTTGCACCAAATGCTTTACTTATATCTCCAGAACATGTGCAACCTCCATCGGACATTACCATTCCACCTATACCATGTGCCGAATCAGAACACTCAATTACTGCACTAAGTTGAGGAATGCCTACACCAGCAACTTTTCTTGTGATACAGGCAGAACCTCCACCAATACCAACCTTTACAATATCGGCTCCAGATAAAATTAATTGTTCGGTCATTTCAGGAGTACACACATTCCCGGCAATAATTATTTTGTCTTCAAACTCTGTACGAACCTTCTTTACGAAGTCTGAGAATTGTTCAGTATATCCATTGGCTACATCAATGCATATTATTTTAAAGAGTCTTTCTTTATCTTGTAGGTCATAAAGAATATTCATTCCCTCTGCAATGCCAATTGTTATAGCCACGTTGTTCTTAATTTTATTTGGTATTTCAAGCAAATTCTCAGCTGAATGAAATTTATGTAGACAAGTAAGAGTATTGTAATTGCTTAATACTCTAGCAGTATCAATAGTTCCAACAGTATCCATATTTGAAGCAACTAACGGAATACCTTTCCATATCTGTTTGGACCACTTAAATTTAAATTCTCTTTCCAAATCTACTTCTTTCCTTGAGGTATAATAGCTACGTTTTGGTTTTATGAGAACATCAGAAAAATCGTATTTTATTTCATTGTCTATGTGCATTTTTTTGATAATATCTTAAGTTGTTTTTATTTCCCATGGAAAGTGAATCCAAATATTTTCAGAATACTTTGCTATATTTCTTACGTAATAGTGAGGGGTAAAGTCACATTCATTATTCCACCATAACGAAGCAAATTTAGCTTCTTCACAAAATCCATTGATTTCACCTTTTATTTTTTTAAAAGTTTTACCACCATCACAGATATCGTCCATAATCAAAGCTTTTTTGTGTTTTTTTGTAGGTTTATAATTAACCCAGTTTGGAAAATCTCTTAAAGCTTTTTGTATAGGGACCATTGGTAATTCTAACCAATGACTTAAAGCTACTGCAGGAACCAACCCTCCCCTAGAAACACCCATTATCACATCAGGATTATAATTTGATAATGAAATCTTATTAGCAATTTCACGAATATCATTGAGACATTCATCCCATGAATAATAGTAATTGTCAGACATTTTAATAGATGAATATTTTAAAAAGATGCAGAACGCAATTTTTAATTTATTTGGAAATATTATTTTCTTTTAAAGTTCCTTAATAGTAGATCATAACTAATAGTCAAATTACAGATAAATTCTTAGATAAAAATATTTTCTTACAAATCAATATATTAAATTTAATCTCTATCAATTAAACCTGCTCCGGCCCCTAATATTCTTGATTTTTCATCGGATGGGACTAGTACTCTTGAAAAATAATAATAGAATTTATGCCAATCACAATAAATAGGTATTCCTTCTTCCAAGTATTTTTTCCTATTTTTGTAAAAATAAGTTTTTTGATATTTCCAATTGCTATCATTTTTTAAATCATTTTCAATAGACATAACAAATACATCTGATGGAGAATCTTGTTCAGGTATATTATTGCCTTCCCAAGAAGTTTTGTAATTACCATTTTGAGTAGTCAAAACAGAACAAAGATTGCCATTTGAAGAATTCCAACTAATTTGCCAATACCCTAATTTATTACTTCCCACAGCAGCTGCAATTAAAAAAGGATTATCTACTTTTTTTATAGTAAAATGGTGATATTCTTTTGATTTTTTGGATATTAATGAAATACAGTCGCAAACAACAGGACCTCCCTGTAATGCCGATAGTTGCTTTTTTTCAATAGAAGACAAAACAATCCCACTGATACCATCAGTTTGACAAACTTGAATACTACTATAATTCTCATCAAGAGACTTCAAAGCTGGCAAAGATATTTCAACTGGATCTATACCACTTATTGCAATCCAAATTGAAGAACGTGCAAAATCTTCTGCTAAGCCATAAGGGACTCCCACACCCACTGCGGCCCTCGTAAAATAGAATGCAATTTCATTAAAGGATAAAACAATTTCAGGGGATTTCATTGATGCCATCTAAACTGGACTAATAGGGAAAGGCCATTCATCAGATTCATCGTTTGTAAATTGATCTGGAAGTGGCGCACCCTGAAATAGAGTTATACGTGTCCATAGATCAGATTTTGGATCAAATTTAGAAGCTCCAAAAAATGACAACTTAAATCGTAATAGATCAATAGGACGCATTTCTGAATCTAAAAGATTATCTCTAATTTCAGCATAAGGATATTTTACGACTGTCTGAACTCTCTTAATAATTCCACGATACTCTGAATTTAATTGAAGAAATTTTCCAACTGAAATATCACCTGGCATATTTTTTATTTTTTTGAACAGTTTTTTAACATCTCTGCCTACTGCAAGAGGCATTTCCTGATCTGCACCAGTATCATTAAACCTATCTCCGAATCGTGGTTCCAATTTTTCTTCAGAGTAATACCAAAATCGGCGTTGTTTTTCTGGATTGTCAAAGTCAATTTCCAAAGCCCATTCAAATGAATTTTTTACAAGGTCCGACAATTCTCTTATCTCCATAGATGGGTCAAGTTTTAAATCTGCTGAACTTTCCATATTATTTGAAAGTTCATCAATCATTTCTCCATGAGTTTCTAACAAAAGGGACACAATCAATTCTTGAGTTTCAAGAGAGTATTTAGATTCTGATAAATTCAAAATGCGTTTCCAAATGAATGAACCTGATAAATTTTTTTCAATTTCACACCAGTTTATTAATAATTTAATTTCATCCTTTGTCTTTTTTATTTTAAAATTTTGTTTCTTATCCTCAACATTCCACTCATTAAAATGAAGACTAGCCTGGATTAAAAGATTTTTGAACAAAAAAAGTTTTTCAGCTGCATTGGATTTTAAACTAATTACCCTCGAAAGTGCCTCCTCTCGTGCCAAAACCCAATTATTGATTAGAATAGGATGCTTAATCATAAAAGGAGCCATCCCCAACCCTGTGGCATTACCTATTCCCAAGAATTTACTTATTTCAGGATTCATGAGGACAGCTTTTTCCCCACCATTACAACTTGCTACATGTTCTACAAGTTTAATGGTGAACCATCTTATTAGATAAACTGCGAGTAATTCTACTTGAAAAGCTCCACGAAATTCAGAACGATTAGAAATTTTTTCTCTATCAGCACATCCAAATTTACCACTTCCATATACTGCAGTAGTTCTCATAAGATATCCTACAGATTTCAACAATCCAACATCTGGCTGCAGACCATTAGATAACTTTGAAACTACATGATCGAAAAGTCGCAAACTTTTATTTGCTCTAGCAAGCACTAATTCCTTTGGACTGAATCTACCTGCTTCTTGCTTAGGTGTATTCTCAGCAAGTCGATTTATATCACTTTCAGATGGAATACCATCAAAAAGACTAAAAGTTGCATCCCAAGTTTCTGCTACAACTCTGTCTGTACGTTTTTCAGGAGCCATTTCATTTGTAAACGCAACAAGAGAATATGTATTTTTTAGGGTATGCACAGTAAATACAGATGTTCCAAAACCTTTTTCATTTACTTCAAAACGTAATGGATCAAACTTCCATTTTTCTTTAGATATTGTCCTTGTCAAAGTTCGAGAAAAACTAAGACGCGTCTGAAATGAAGAACCCATCCTAGACAACCGCATAATTTTTTCTGGAGGTCGCTTTTTGTTTGAAACAGTTAACGAATCTTGTATAGATACTGAGTTCATTATTTTTCTTCTTTACCAAAAGATTTTTCAAAAAATTTAAACCAATTCAAACCCATAATCAGTTCAACTTCTTTTTCATTAAAACCTATTTTGCTCAATCCACCTTTAATATTAATGAAATCCAAATTAGATTTAAACCAATTCGGCTGTAAAGGGAAGCCTGACATTTCCTTTGAACCCTCTCCAAAGTCTTTCTCAAGAGACCATGTTCCATTTCTCATCCATTCAACAATGTTATCTGGCTGATTTTGACATAGATCACTACCAATCCCTATACTTCCAACACCAATCAAATCTGCTGTTTTAGCAATCATGCCACAAAATTCTTCCAGTGAACATTCTGATTTGTTTTTTAAATGATATGGATACATTGAAAACCCAAGCATACCTCCGCTTTTTCCTAAAGAAATAAGTAAATCATTTGACTTATTCCTTTTTGCGTCATACCAAAACGATGGATTTGCATGCGTGATAGCAATAGGACGATCTGAAATTTGTATTGCTTCTAACGTGGATCTTGAAGCAGAATGGCTCATATCTATTACAATACCTAACCTATTCATTTCTTTAATAACTTGACGTCCCATTCGTGTTATACCTAGATCATCATTTTCATAACATCCAGTTGCAAGTAGGCTTTGGTTGTTGTAAGAAAGCTGCATCAAACGAACCCCCAATCTATAACAAATTTCAACTAATCCAATATCATCCTCTATAGGAGAACAATTCTGAAAACCAAAGAAAATAGCTGTTCTTCCTTCTTCTTGTGCTTTCAAAATATCATCAGAAGAAAATCCTTGAAATATTAGATTAGAATATTTATCAAAAAAACGATTCCAGCAAATAACATTTTTTACCATCTCCTGAAAATCCTCATGGAAGCAAATCGTAGCATGAACTGCAGATACTCCTCCATAATTCATCTGTTTAAAAACTGATTCAGACCAATTATTATACTGAAGAGCATCAACAATTAAATAGGGGTGAGATTTATTCATTTAAACAGACTAATTGAATATTTTGAGACTTTAATATTTTAATTACATTCTATCGTAAATTCTTAAGAGAATTATATTCTAAAACTTTAAATTATCACTATAAAAAATTAATTTTTTAACGAATAAATTTTTTTAGGAAGGAGTAACACCTCGAATTTTTTCTGTTCTACGTCTCAATAATTCTATCGTAGTCAAAAGTGCAATGGTAATAAGTATCAATAAAGTTGCTGCAGAAAGAATTGTGGGACTAATTTGTTCTCGAATTCCGGAGAACATTTGCCAAGGAATAGTACGTTGCTTATATGATCCAACAAAAAGAACAACCACAACCTCATCAAAAGAAGTAACAAAAGCGAATAAAGCTCCAGAAATAACTCCAGGTGTAATTAGTGGTACAATAACTTTAAAAAATGTGGTTGTTGGTGAAGCACCTAAACTCTGGGAAGCACGTATTAGATCATTGTCAAAACCCGATAAAGTTGCAGTGACAGTAATAACAACAAATGGTGTCCCAAGAGCTGCATGAGCTAAAATCACACCCAAGTGTGTCCCCTGCAAACCTATTCTGCTATAAAAAAAATACATCCCGGCTGCCGATATAATGAGAGGAACTATCATAGGTGAAATTAAGAGACTCATAATTAATGTTCTATACGGCATATGCTCTCTCGAAAGACCTAAGGCTGCAACTGTACCCAAAAATGTAGAAATTATTGTTGCAAAAAAAGCAATAATAAATGAGTTTTTGACTGCACCTTGCCAATTCAAACTATTAAAAAATTCTTGATACCAAGCTAGTGAATATCCCTCTGGGTCAAAAGCAAGCATTTCTTTAGTAAATGTGAAGTATGGTACAGCATTAAAAGATAGTGGAATAATTACAAAAAGAGGAAAAATCAAAAAGAACAGGACTAAAAAACATATAGCCCAAAATGTATAATGCCAAATCCTCTCAGGCAAAGAAAAATATGGTGGCAATTTACTCATATTTTATCCTAACTTCATGTTGTTAATACCTACTATTTTGTCATAGAGCAAAAATAGCAGAACTACAAAAAGTAGTAATATCACACCGATTGCAGATCCTAGCCCCCAATTTAATGAACTCGACATATGATAAGCAATTCGATTACTTATAAAAGTTCCTGAACTTCCTCCAACAAGAGCTGGTGTAATATAATAGCCAATTGCTAATATAAATACTAATATTGAACCTGCACCTATTCCAGGTGCTGTATTAGGGAAATAAATCTTCCAAAATGCAATCCATGGATGTGCACCTAAAGAAATAGCAGCACGGACATATGATTTTGGTATTGTTTTCATCACACTAAATAACGGAAGAATCATAAAAGGCAAAAGAATGTGTGTCATAGCGACAACTGTTCCAGTTGCGTTGTGAATCATTGCTAAACGACCATCTTCATTAATAATCCCCACCAAAATCAAAAAATCATTAATAACACCTTCCTGTTGCAAAAGGGCTATCCATGAAGTAGTCCTAACTAGTAATGATGTCCAGAAGGGTAGAAGAACAAAAATAATTAGGATATTACTTATCCGAGTAGGAACCTTAGCCAACATATAAGATAAAGGGAAACCTATAATTAATGTTAGAAAAGTAATCGTAGTGCTAAGTAATATTGTTCTTAAAAATAATTTTAAATATATACTATCTTCCTCAGGTAAAGAAGAAACACTACCATCTGCGAAATCTCTTTTTAAATCAAATGCTGCCAGATAATATCCTCCAGTATAACCAGAAGAAAATTGCTTAATTACTCGCCATGTTTGAATATCACCCCATCTTTTATCTGATTTAATTAATGCTTTTTTATATGGTGGTTCATTAATTTTTTTAACTTTTCTGCCTGCTTTTCTAAACAAACTAGCAAAGCCAGAGCTCTCATAATTTAACCGAGTCCCAATTTTAGTATGCTCACGAGCTTTTTTTGCTTTTTTTATATCTTCTACCATCGCAGCAAATACAGCTTCATCTGGCAATTTATCATCATGAGGATCCCAGTATTTTATAGATTTTACAGTTTTTGGTAATATTCTTTCTACTATTGAATTATCAACCGATAATAAGAGCATATCTGCAATTGGAACTAAAAAAGCAAACACCATAAATAGCAGCAAAGGGGAAACCATCAAAAAGGCAACCATTTTACTTCTCCTTTGAACCCTAGCTAAACTTAATTTTAGAGGAACACCATCAGCAGTAAATAACTCTATTTTTTCTGGGGTTTTTATCATTTTATAAAAAGGAGATCTAAATGGAAATGTCGGGGAAACAATTCAACTTCCCCGACTTATTAAATAGTTAAACTATTTAGCCAACCATGCGTTGAATGTTTGATCAATCTCGTCACGATTGTCCGCCCAGAATTCATAATTGTAAAGAAGGGTGGTTTTAGCATTATTAGGATCTGTTGGCATATGAGGTGCCATAGGGATTCCCAAATCAGCATGATTCCCTACGAGAGGAGCTGATGAAGCTCTTGTTGGGCCATAAGAAATCCATTTAGCCTGATCTGCGAGACGCTGGGTATCCGTAGCAAAGCGAAGATACTTCATAACTTCTGCTTTGTTCTTAGTTCCGCTAGGTACAACCCATCCATCAAGGTCAAATACCTGCCAATCCCAAAGCATAGCAATAGGCTGTTTGTCAACTTCAATAGCTTTAAACAGTCTTCCATTATACGTGGAACCAACTACTACCTCTCCATCAGCAAGTAATTGAGGTGTTTGCGCTCCTGCAGTCCACCAAACAACATTACTCTTAATTGTGTCTAATTTAGCCAATGCTCTTTTTTGTCCTGCATCTGTTCCAAGAACATCATAAACCTTTGATGGGGAAACTCCATCACAGATAAGAGCCCATTCCATATTGTTTATAGGCTTTTTTTCCAAGGAACGTTTTCCAGGGAATGTTTTAAGGTCAAAAACATCACAGACACTAGTCATTGGTCTGGATACTTTGTCTTTTCTATAGCCAAAAGCTGTAGAGTATACAATCTGAGGGACAAAACATGGTGATACTATAAAGTCACCAAAATCTTCTGTAGCAGTACTACCATCAGCACCATTAGCCAATGCGCTATTATGATCTATTTCATCAACTAATCCTTCATCACAAAGTCGCATCGCATCGGACGCAACAGCATCTACTAAATCCCATGTGGTATTTCCAGCTTGTTTCATAGCTCTCAATTTTGCCACGGCACTACCGGCAGAATCATCATTAATGATTTTTATACCAGGATTTTTCTTCATATATGGGGCATGATATGCATTTTGCTGACTCGCAGTATATGCTCCACCCCATGAAACTACAACCAATTCAGTTGCAGCTAATGCTTGACCTAAAAAACTAGCCATTGTCATTACAACGGAAATCGTAATGACTCGCACGAAAGTTTTCATACTTTCTCCTTCATACAAGGTTTAGTCTCTAGTGACAACTCAATTGTCAATTTTTTGAGACTCAAATAATAACCCATAGACTCACTGCGAATCTATATTTAGGTTGTTTCGAGCGCATCCAACGCTCTTGCATCTTCTGCCATCCACCCAACTTTCACGGAATTACCCGGCTTCAATTGAGCATGATTAGCAGAGTTTGGGATTTTGACAATAAAATCATCATGTCCACAAACATTCATACGGGAGCGAATATGATCTCCCAAATAAATTAATTCTTTTATTTCAGCTGAAACTTCATTCGGATAAGTTCCACTTTCTGGATTTACAACTACTCTCTCAGGTCTTAATGAAATCATAGTATTAGAACCCACTCCATCTATTTTTATAGGTAGTGCTTGAAGTGATTCCCCATCTCCAACCTTTACAGTACAAGTATCTTTATCAATAGAAGAAACCTGTCCAGACAAAGTATTATTTTCTCCAATAAACTGAGCCACAAACGCATTTTCAGGTTCTTCATACAAAACATTTGGAGCCGCCAACTGCTGAATCACACCATCATCAAATACTGCTATTCGGTTTGACATTGTCAATGCTTCACTTTGGTCATGTGTGACATATACAATAGTAACTTCTAATTTTTCATGTAACTCTTTAATTTCATATTGCATTTGCTCACGCAATTGCTTGTCAAGTGCTCCTAGTGGTTCATCCATCAGAACAATTTTTGGTTCAAAGACAAGAGCTCTTGCTACTGCAATTCGTTGTTGCTGTCCACCAGATAACTGCATAGGTCTACGTGATCCAAACTCCCCCAACTGAACCATATCCAAAGCATTTGCTACCCTTTCTTCAATTTCACTTTTTGGTATTTTTCTAACTTGTAGTGGAAAAGCAAGATTTTCATTGACCGTTAAATGAGGGAAAAGTGCATAGTTTTGAAAAACCATGCCAATATGTCTTTTGTGAGGTGGAACATTATTTATTGAAGTACCATCAAGTATTATTTCTCCGTGTGTTGCCGTTTCGAAGCCAGCAAGCATCAACAATACTGTAGTCTTTCCCGAACCAGATGGCCCAAGCATAGTCAAGAACTCACCACGCTCTGCATCTAAATTCAAATCTTTTACAACAAGAATCTCACCATCGTATGTTTTTTGAACATTCTGGAAACTAACGTAAGCTTCACTTTTATGATTATTTGCCAAAATTATTGAATAATTTTAGATGATTTAATGCATTCAATTAGATGAATTAAGACATTCGAATCGTAGTATATTATAAAATAAACATTATAATGTCAATTCTTTAATTAACTAAATAATTGCCATATATTGTTTAATTTAAAGGCTTTTAGACTAATTTTTCATAGTCAAATTTATATACATTCTACAGTAATAATTTTTAATTGGTAAATTAGATATTAAAGTCTCGAGATTGAAATGATTAAGAATGTAAAAAATAGAGGAAGAGTACACTTTAAAAAATCATCAAACATATCTCTTTAAAATTGAAATTATTTGCCCGTAGTAAGATGTTCCAAACAAATTTAAATGATTCAATAAATGGTAAAGTTGGTAAATAGGTTCTCGTTCTGAATATCCAGGCAAAAGAGGAAACTCTGATTCATATGCTGAATAAAAAGTTTTTGAAAATCCCCCAAAAAGAGATGTCATCGCCAAATCTGCCTCTCTGTGCCCAAAATAAACTGCTGGATCAATTAGCCATGGATCGTCTGAAATATCAATTAAATAATTTCCAGACCATAAATCTCCATGCAATAAAGAAGGATCTTCTTCTGTTCCAGCTAGTATGTTAGGAATTTTATCTATAAGATTTTCAAGTAAATTTAATAATTCTCTTGTGGAATATTCTTTTTTTTCAACTAAATCTAATTGAAATTGGATTCTATTTTCTATAAAAAAAGTTGCCCAATTTTTACTACCTTTTACTGTTGGAGAGTTTGATTGATGAGTATTACCTAAATAGTTGTCTTTGTGTAATCCAAATTTTTGTCCATGAAAGCTATGTAGCTTAGCAAATTGTCGTCCTAATTTTTCCATACTAGAATCTTTATTCTTTTCACCTACCTCAATCCATTCCAAAAGTAAAAAATCATCTCCTTTTTCTATTACCTTAGGGACATTAACTACTCCTGATTTTGAAAGAAGATCTAATCCTAATGCTTCAGCTTCAAAAATTTTCGGATTTGCAAAACTTAATTGCTTAAGAAAAAAAAATATTCCAGAATTTAGTTCTATTTTTCGTGAATCTGCAATACAACCGCCGCTAACAGAGATTGAATTAATTATTTTTTCATTGAGTAATTCTTCCAAACGAATTTGTATTTCTGCATTCATTATTTTTGATCAATAATATATTTAAATAGCCCTTGACATGCATCTTCCAATAAATCCAACACTTTTTCAAATCCTTGTTCTCCTCCATAATATGGATCTGGAATTTCCTTAATTTGATCTATACTACAAAAATCAACCATTCGTCTAATTTTGTCCGCATATTTTTTACTATGGTCTTGCCAATTAATTTGCTGGAAATTATCTTCGTCCATTGTAATGACCAAATCAAAATTTTTAAAATCATCATTTTCAAAAGGTCGTGAAACACTTTTCAATTCATAACCTCTTAAAATTGCATGTTCACTCATTCTTTCATCAGCTGGATGACCAGCATGATAATCTATGGTTCCCGCAGAATCACAAAATATTTCTTTTTCCATTCCATTTTTTTTTACAATTTGTTGCATTACTGCCTCTGCACTGGGAGAACGACAAATATTGCCCATGCAAATAAATAAAATTTTTTTCATATAATCCATCAAATAATATTTTATAAATTTATTATATTAATAAAAGATTTGTGAAATTAAAATTAAAATATAAATTAAAATAAAATGATCTTTATTTTCAAAAAACATGATTGTATTTTATTTAATTCAAAATTAACGTCTTTTGATTTGTTTTTACTTGTAATTATTGAAAATTATGATAATTTGACTTGGATTAAAATGAAACAAAATACTACAAGTATTAGAATAAAATTAAATAGAGACAAACTGAAGAATGGGCTTCAGTAGGAATAAACAAAAAGCATCAATATTTAAAGGATAATATGAAAAATAAAAGCATAGTAAAAATTATTGTACTGTTGGTATTAGGAACTTTTTTTGTTCCAGCCTATGCGGTTGCTGATATCAAAATAGGAATAATTCTGGGTTTTACTGGTCCAATCGAGTCATTAACTCCGGATATGGGAAACTCCGCAGAATTGGCATTTAAAGAAGCGTCAGATTCAGGGCAGTTACTTGGAGGACAAAAGATTAGTGTTGTTCGTGCTGATTCAACATGCATAGATGCAGCTGCTGCTTCTGCTGCTGCAGAAAGATTGATAACTTCAGATAAAGTAGTTGGAATAATGGGAGCTGATTGTTCTGGAGTAACAACTGCAATAGCTAACAATGTTGCTGTTCCTAAAGGAGTTACAATGATTTCTCCTTCTGCAACATCACCTGCATTAAGTACAATTAATGACAACGGTTATTTTTTTCGAACAGCTCCATCAGATGCTCGTCAAGGACAGGTATTGGCTGAAGTAACAATGGAAAGAGGACATACTAGTGTTGCTGTGACATTTGTTAATAATGATTATGGGAAAGGGTTATCTGATTCCTTCATTGGAGCTTACAAGGGGTTAGGTGGGAAAATAACCGCTGCAGTACCACATGATACAGATAAAGCTGATTATTCAGCTGAAGTTGCTTCTTTAAATGCTTCCGGAGCTAGTATATTAGCTGTGTTAGGATATATTGATCAAGGTGGACGCCAGATGATACAAAGTTCGATTGATTCAGGAGCTTTTGACAAATTTATTTTAGCTGACGGAATGTATGGAGAATCTTTACTGAAAAATGTAGATGGAGACCTTTCAGGAACATTCGGAACAGTTCCTGGCACGGATTCTAAGGGTGCAGCAAGATTTTCTGAAATGGCGAAATCAGCTGGAATTAAAACTGGAGGTCCATATACTGGAGAATCTTATGATGCTGGAGCACTTTTAGTTTTAGCTATGCAATCTGGTGGTTCTACAGATAGGGCAGCACTGGCTTCAAATGTTTTTGCCGTTGCAAACGCTCCCGGAGAAAAAATTATGCCTGGTGAATTAGGAAAAGCACTTCGGATCCTTGCAAGTGGAGGAGCAGTTGATTATGTTGGTGCAACCAATGTGGAATTAATTGGTGGTGGAGAAGCCTCTGGCTCATATAAAGAATTCGAAGTAAACGGAAAATCTTATTCTACAGTTCGCTTTAGATAATTTTTTGACTTATTTACCCTTGTCATTGTTTTTCATTTAGATTCGTGGGCAAGGGTAAATTTTTTAAGATTTAGAAATAAAATATTTTTAAAAGTCTTTTTATTTTTTTTTAATTTTCAAATTGAAAAATAGTCAATTTAAAATATATTATGCTTTAAACCTTACGACTTAGGTTAGTCGAAAGATGCAGACTCAGTTTAAATTTGTCTGCATATTAAATGCGAAGTCATTATATAAATGTACTTCTTAAAATATGAAACTCGTTATGGAGAGGGAAATGGTTAAAAAACTAATAGCTTCAATAGCAAGCTTGGCTTTCGCTGCAGGTATTATTTATAATACTGTGTTAGCCGGAGGAGAAGCAGAAGTTCTTCATTGGTGGACTTCTGGTGGTGAAGCAAAAGCATTGCAGGTACTTAAGGATGATTTCGCTAAAAAAGGCGGGACTTGGAAAGACATGCCTGTTGCAGGTGGTGGCGGAGACGCAGCAAATGTTACTCTAAAATCAAGAATAGTTGCAGGTGATCCTCCTACAGCATCACAAATAAAAGGACCTACTATTCAAGAATATGATGAAGAAGGTGTAGTTGCTCCTTACCACATTCACGAAGTAGCTAAATCAGAAAATTGGGATTCTTTGTTGAGTTCCCAGGTTGCAAATCACATGAAATGTGATGGATTTACAAAGTATTGTGCTGCTCCAGTAAACATTCATCGTATTGACTGGTTTTGGGCAAACAAAAAAGTTCTTGATTCTCATGGACTAAAAATGCCTACATCTTGGGATGAATTTAATGCTGCTGCAAGTAAGTTGAAATCAGCAGGAATAATTCCTTTTGCTCATGGTGGTCAACCTTGGCAGGATGCTACCGTATTTGAGGCAGTACTTCTAGGTATTGGTGGAAATGAGTTTTACCAAAAAGCAATTGTAGAATTAGATATGAATGCTTTAAGTGGTTCTACTATGGTTAAAGTTTTCGACCAAATGCGTAAACTTCAAGGATTCACAGACAAAGGTATGCCTGGTCGAGACTGGAACGTTGCTACAGCAATGGTGATGAATGGTAAAGCTGCTTTCCAGATAATGGGAGATTGGGCTAAGGGTGAATTCTCAAATGCTGGTTTAAAACCTGGAGTTGACTATTATTGCCTACCTACTCCGTCTGACCATGGATATCTTTACAATGTTGATAGTTTCATTTTTTATGGAATGAAAGGTAAAAGTAAAATAGATGGTCAAAAAGCACTTGCTAGTTCTATCATGGGAAAGAATTTCCAGAAAATTTTTAATATTTACAAGGGTTCTATTCCGGCTCGTCTTGATGTCCCAATGGACGAATTCGACATGTGTGCTAAGGGATCTGCTTCAGATCTGAAGTATTCAGCTATGACAGGAGGCTTGTTACCAAGCTTTGCTCATGGAATGGCTCTTCGTAACGCTCAAAAAGGAGCGATCCAGGACGTTATAACAGAGCATTTTAACTCAAATATGTCTTCTAAAGAGGCCGCCAGGAGACTAGCAGATGCTGTACAAGCATCCATGTAAACCTGGATGATATACTTATTTAAAGTATAAAATATATTCGCATCCTCTAAAACATTTCGGTTTTAGTGGATGCGTTTTTTTTCCTCAGTTGAATAATAATAATCATTTACTTTTTTTAAATGTTTTACTGGCTACAGAAAAACCTTCCAAAAATTGTTATTGCCCCATCATTTGCAGTAATACTCTGGTTTGTCTACGGTTTTGTTCTCTGGACTTTTTATATTTCTCTTACAAAATCAAAGATGTTGCCTAGATATGAATTCTGGGGAATAAATCAACACATACGTCTCTGGTCTAATCCACGTTGGTTCAATGCAGTCGAAAACCTAATAATTTTTACTGTCCTCTTTGTTATTATTTGTTTATTGATAGGAATAATTCTTTCAATTTTACTGGATCAAAAGATCAGAGCAGAAGGATTTTTAAGAACAGTCTACCTATATCCAATGGCACTCTCATTTATTGTAACAGGAACGGCTTGGAAGTGGATACTTAATCCAACTATGGGAATTGAAAAACTCTTCACGGACTGGGGGTTCACAAATTTTACATTTGACTGGCTTGTAAACCGTGATATGTCGATTTACACTATCGTGATTGCTGCTGTTTGGCAATCTTCAGGGTTTGTAATGGCTCTCTTTCTGGCAGGACTTCGTTCAATAGACGATGAAATAGTAAAGGCAGCTAAAATCGATGGAGCAAGTCTCTACAGTATTTACATAACGATCATACTTCCTATGATGCGACCCGTTTTCATGAGCTCCATTGTCATTCTATTACATATTTCTATAAAAAGTTATGACCTAGTAATCGCTTTGACTGCAGGTGGCCCTGGAATATCTTCAGACATGCCTGCAGTATTTATGACTCAAATGGCTTTTCATCGTAGTCAAATTGGACTGGCATCCGCAAGTGCAGTAATGATGTTTCTTACTGTGCTGGCAATTGTTGTACCTTACCTTTATTCCGAACTAAGGAGACAAGATGCAAACTCTTGAATTTCAAAATATAAAAAAAATTGAACGTTCCGCAACACGAAAAAGAATATTTTTCCGTTGGCTCCTATTTCTAATGCTAGGACTCTTTGCTTTATACTATATTGCCCCACTTTATGTAATGATTGTTACTTCTTTAAAAACCATGGAAGAAATAAGGCAAGGTAATCTTATGAGTTTACCAGGAGAAATAATATTTGATTCGTGGAAGACAGCATGGAGTGGGCGAGGTGGCATAGATGCAGGGAACGTATTTCTTAGACCATTCTTCTGGAACTCATTAAAAATGGTTGTACCCGCTGTCGCTATTTCAACTTTCTTTGGTGCAATGAATGGCTATGCTCTTACAAAATGGCGTTTCAAAGGAGATAATCTACTTTTCCTAGCGTTCCTATTCGGTTGTTTTATTCCCTACCAGGCAATTCTACTTCCTATGTCAAGAACACTAGGAATTCTTGGAATTTCAAATTCAATCAGTGGTTTAGTACTAGTCCACACTGTATATGGTTTAAGTTTCACTACTCTATTTTTTCGTAATTACTATATTTCAATTCCTGATGAAATGATAAAGGCTGCTAGAATCGATGGCGCAGGGTTTTTCAAAATTTTCTTCAAGGTTTTATTACCTATTTCTTCTCCAATTATAGTCGTTACTGTTATCTGGCAATTTACAAATATTTGGAACGATTTCCTTTTTGGTTCTTCTTTCTCTTTTGGTGAAGCAGCACCGATACAAGTAGCACTTAACAATATGGTTCTAACAAGTACCAGTGTAAAAGAATATAATGTAGACATGGCAGCAGCATTCATAGCAGGGATTCCAACACTTATTGTTTATGTTCTTGCTGGTAAATACTTCATACGTGGACTTACTGCAGGTTCTGTTAAAGGTTAATAATATAAATATTTTTGTCAGCAAGTTTATCAAAATTTAAGGAATAATATGGCAACTTTAAAAGTCAATAATCTAACCAAAGATTTCGGTAACACAAAAGTACTCAAGCAAATAAATCTTGAAGTGAGTGATGGTGAATTTATAGTTTTACTTGGACCCTCAGGGTGTGGGAAATCAACTCTCCTCAATATGATTGCAGGTTTAGAAAGTGTGGATGAAGGTGAAATTATAATTGATGAATATGTAGTTAACCGTGTTGAACCTAAAGATCGTAATATTGCAATGGTCTTCCAATCATATGCCTTATATCCAGCTATGACAGTTAGGAATAATGTTATTTTTGGACTTAAACAACGTAAAGTTTCTAAAGAACATATAGAAAAATCTCTTAATCGTTTTTCAAAAATGCTGCAGATTGATCAACTCTTAGACCGAAAACCAGCACAACTTTCAGGCGGTCAGAGACAACGAGTTGCCATGGGAAGAGCCTTAGTACGTGAACCACAAATATTTTTATTTGACGAACCATTGTCAAATCTTGATGCTAAACTTCGAGTAGAAATGCGTCATGAAATTAACAAATTGCACGAACAATTAGGAACAACAATGATTTACGTGACTCACGACCAAGTAGAAGCAATGAGTCTAGCTACTCGGATAGCGGTAATGAACGAAGGAATCATACAGCAGATCGGGACTCCCCAAGAAATTTACGATCAGCCTAACAGTATTTTTGTTGCAGACTTTGTTGGCTCTCCTTCTATAAATCTTGTTCCTGGCAAATTTTCTGTAGAAAAAAATCAATTTTTCTTTATTCCAAAGCAAATGGAAGAAAACTTTAAAATTCCTTTAAAAGATTATAAATTTAATAATCGTCCTTCAGAAGGACAAGAAGTCATTTTTGGATTTCGACCTGAACATATCAACTTAGAAGATAAATCGTTGAAATTTCAAATTGAACTTAATTTAGAGCCTATACTAATAGAACTTACTGGTTATGAACAAAACATAACATTTGATTTTATGGGTCATGAAGTAATTGGAAGGCTTCCACGCAATATTAATGCTCAGGTTGGTAAGGCAATTTCACTTAGCTTAAATCTCTCAGAAATATCAATTTTTGATAAAATAAGTACCAATCGAATATAAATTTATACTTAAAAGAACATAAACAAGTTTTAGGATTAAAAATTATTAAATTGTTTATTGCACCTATTACTTAAAAGTATTTTCTTATTTAAATTTTTTATCCTTCACCATCATGAATGAAGTAAAATATCCTCAATATCCAGATTTAAAAAATAAAACTGTCCTAATTACGGGAGGAGGTTCTGGTATCGGTTCATCTTTCGTAAAGGCTTTTGCAATCCAAGGGTGTAAAATAGCATTTATAGATATTAATGAAAATATCTCTAAAATTCTTGTAAAACAAATTTCTTCAAAAAACCAAAAACCCACATTCATTCATTGTGACTTAGAGGACATCAACGAATTGAAGAAAAGCATTATAAAAGTCGAGAATGAATTAGGTCCAATAAGAGTTTTGATTAACAACGCAGCTAATGACCAAAGACATGAACCCGAAGATGTTACTCCAGAATATTGGGAAAAACGTTTACGTTTGAATCTAAATCATCATTTCTTTGCTGCACAAGCAGTAAAATCAAAAATGTCTCAAGCTGGTGGAGGAGCAATTATAAACATGGGATCTATTAGCTGGCATATGGGAATGGAATTTATGCCAGGATATACATCTTCAAAAGCTGCAATTGAAGGATTGACTCAAAGCCTTGCCAGAGCTTATGGTAAAGATCTTATTAGAGTTAATTGTATAATACCCGGTCAAGTATGGACTGCCAGACAAATGAGTGAACATTTGTCTCCCGAATATGAAAAATTTATGATGGACAAGCAGTGCTTACCCGAAAAAATTCTTCCTGAAGATGTCGCACAACTTGCTTTATTTCTTGCTTCAGATGCTGGTAAGATGTGCACCCGTCGAAACTATTTCATTGATGCTGGTATTGGAGCATAAATTAAAATAACTAAATTTAATTAATTATTTTTTAAATATAACATAAGTCAATTCTTAATTAATAATTTAACTAATTAATAATGCCATCAAAAAACAAAAATAGATTAAGAAGCCGGGAATGGTTTGATATCCCAAATGATCCAAGTTCTACAGCAATTCACATTGAACGTTATACTAATTTTGGGATTTCAGCAAAAGAACTTCGTTCAGGCAAGCCTATTATTGGAATTGCTCAAACTGGCAGTGACTTAGTACCCTGCAATAGAATCCATCTAGACCTAGCAAAAAAAGTTCGTGAGGGGATTCAACAAGAAGGAGGTGTCCCGATAGAGTTCCCAGTACATCCAATTCAAGAAACAGGTAAGAGACCAACTGCAGCTATAGATAGAAACCTACAATACCTTAGTCTTGTTGAAGTTCTGTTCGGTTATCCAATTGATGGAGTTGTATTAACAATAGGGTGCGACAAAACAACTCCAGCACTTTTGATGGGTGCCGCAACCGTTGATATTCCTGCTATTTGTTTGTCAGCTGGTCCAATGCTAAATGGTTATTGGAAAGGAAAAAGAGCTGGATCAGGTACAATCGTCTGGAAAGCCAGAAAACTCCTTGCATCAGGAGAGATAGATGAAGAAGAATTTATACAACTAGTTTCAGATGCTACAACATCTCCAGGTTTTTGTAATACTATGGGGACAGCTAATACTATGAATTCACTAGCAGAAGGACTAGGTATGTCATTACCAGGTTGTGCATCTATTCCTGCTCCATTGAGTGAGAGGAGAGAAATGGCTTTTAATACAGGTAGAAGAATTGTAGAAATGGTTGAAGAAGATTTAACTCCTTCAAAAATTTTGACAAGAGCAGCTTTTGAAAATGCAATCATACTTAATTCTGCTATTGGAGGATCAACAAATGCACCTATTCACATAAATGCAATTGCCCGCCATACGGGGATAAAATTAGAAATTAAAGACTGGGAATTAATTGGGTTTGACACCCCTCTACTTGTCAATTTACAACCTGCTGGAGACTATCTAGGAGAGGACTATCACAGGGCTGGTGGAGTTTCTGCCGTTATGAATGCATTGTTAAAAGAATCTAAAATTAATGGTTCACTTATTACTGTAAATGGAAAAACTGTAGAAGAAAATTATATAAATACTCCAACAAAAGATCTTGAGGTTATCAAAAACTTTAACAATCCAATCATGAAAAAAGCAGGATTTGCTGTATTAAATGGAAATATTTTTGATGCGGCAGTAATGAAAATTTCGGTAATAAGTGAAAGTTTCAGAAAACAGTATCTTTTAAAACCTGGAAGTGAAAATGTCTTTGATGTACGAGCTATAGTTTTCGATGGACCTGAAGATTATAATGCACGTATTAATAATCCAAAACTTAATATAGATATAAACTGTATCCTAGTGATCCGTGGATGTGGCCCTATTGGTTATCCTGGGGCTGCAGAAGTAGTAAATATGCAGCCACCTGATGCTCTAATTAAAAAAGGAGTTAAAGAACTACCAACACTTGGGGATGGACGGCAAAGTGGAACTTCCGGAAGTCCTTCAATATTAAACGTTTCTCCAGAATCTGCAGTAGGCGGCGGATTAGCTCTTTTAATGACAGGAGATATCATTAAAATTGATTTGAATAAAAGGACTTTAAATGTGCTACTAGAAGATGATGAACTCAAGAAACGTCGAGAGAAAATTAAAATTCAGGAGATAGATAATCAATCCCCATGGCAGGAAATATACCGAAATACTGTAGGACAACTTTCGGAAGGTGGAATAATTGAACTAGCGGAAAAATACAAAAAAATCAGAAAAATTATTCCAAGGCATTCCCACTAAAACTTAAATTTTGAATTAAATGAAAACTAAAAGTTTTTATACACACTTTTTTTTGATACTGTTTACTTTTAAAAGTATTATGGCATATGAAGAACCAAATTATAAAATAGTTCATCAAACAAAACTATTTGAAATTAGATCTTACGGAGAAAGAATAGTAGTTCGAACAAGATTTGGTACTGAAAATAGTGGTTTTTTGAAACTATTCAATTATATATCTGGATCTAATAAAAACTCAGAAAAAATTAAAATGACCACTCCAGTTACTATTTTAAATGAAGGAGAAGAAACTGTAATGCAGTTTTATTTACCATCTAAATTCGAAATGTCAAATACACCATTACCATCTGACGAATCTTTAGAAATATCATCAATTGATGCAGGATATTTCGCTGTTATTAGATATTCAGGGAGAACAACAGACAAAAATTTCTACAAACACACCGTTATTCTTAAGAGGGAACTAGATAAAGAAAATATTTTGATAAAAAGTCCACCAATTAAAGCCATTTATGATGGACCTTTTACAATCCCTTTATTTAGGAGAAATGAAGCTATGTTTTTAGTAGAGTGGAATTGAGGACAAGATTCATTGGTTAAGTAAAAAACAATTTAAATATAACTAAAGAATAATTCTACCTAAAATGGAGCTATCCTCCAAAATAAGGTGAAGCGTAACCAGTAGTCTTTGTATCTACTCTGAAAAGAGAACCAGCCTGTGGGAACTCTTCTAAGTCAAGATTTCTAGAAGCGGTAGTTATGTAAAGAGTACTAAGATCCGTCCCTCCGAAACTACAACTCGTAACTTGAGGGACAGGCATTTCTACTTTTCCAATGATTTCGCCACTTGGACTCAAACAACTGATTCTTGATCCGCCCCAATGCGCCAGCCAAACCCTATTATCATTATCTACAGTAATGCCGTCAGGGAATCCATCTTCTTTTTTTTCTAGTTGGAAAAATTTTCTACGGTTAGTAATGCTACCATCAGGATATTTGTCAAAAACCCATATACATCTTTCAAAAGTATCTACATGATAAAGAATTGTGTCGTCTTTTGTTATTGCTGGTCCATTTGGACATATATATGGACCATCCCATCTAGAACAACTTAAGTCCGTATCAATTCGATATAGGTATCCAGTAGATTTAGTTTCTGGATCGTGCGATCTTCCAGCCCAAATTATACCATTTTTATCACATTTCCCATCATTAAAACGATTTTCAGTTTCTTCTGGATCTGGGATCATCAATAATTCTCTCTCCCCGCTACTAATATCAAGAGAGTAAAGTCCTGATTGACAGCCAGCAACAAAACCATCATTATTTCTTCTGGGAATTATCCATCCAGTCTTTTCTGAAAGTTCCCAACTCCGCTTTATACCTGTATTTTCTTGGTAACAATGTAGTTTTTTACCATCAATATCGACAAAATAAAGAGATTGCTCTGATTCTATCCATATCGGTCCTTCACCGCAAATTGCTCCTACTTTCCAAACACATTCTAATTTACCCGCAATTTCAAAGTTAACCATTTTATTTTAAAAGATCTATAAATTATATAATTAGTGTTTTAAATTTTATCAATCATGTGGGAATTATACTTAATAAAAAATACTATTTGTTTAGATTAATATCATTCCTTATTTCTCCAGATTGAATCTGCCATAAATAAGAGTAGGTACCATTCATAGAAACGAGTTCTGTATGATTTCCTTCTTCAGAAACTTGACCATTTAATAGTACTAAAATCCTATCGGCATTTCTTATTGTTGATAATCTATGAGCAATAACTAATGCTGTTTTCCCTTTAGTTATATTTACTAAATTTGTCTGTATCGCTCTTTCGGTTTCAGTATCGACTGAACTTGTTGCTTCATCGAATATCATAATAGGCGAGTCCTTTAGTATTGCCCGAGCAATGCTAAGTCTTTGTCTTTGTCCTCCAGAAAGAAGAATCCCACGTTCTCCTACAATAGTTTGATACCCTTGAGGAAGTTCCATTACAAAATCATGGAGTTGAGCAGAGCGAGACGCAGATTCCACTAATTGTGGATTTATTTTTTTGTATCCATATGAGATATTTTCAGCAATAGTTCCATGAAATAGATAAACTTCCTGACTTACAAGAGCTATTTGTTTACGTATTTCCTCTAAATTTATTTCTCTAATATCTATCCCATCCAATAAAACATTACCAACTGTTGGATCATATAACCGCAAAAGAAGTTTAATAAGTGTAGACTTGCCCACACCTGTTGAACCTGCAATACCAATCATTTCTCCTGGTTTTACTTTGAAATTTAATCCTTTTAAGATTTCTGAACCCCTGCCGTAAGAAAAACATACATTTACTAATTCAATTTCACCTTTTACTTTTATAGGTAAATTTTTGGGGTTAATGGGGCTTACTATTTTACTTGGAGTATGAAGCAATCCAAATGTTCTTCTTGCACTAGCTTTGGCTCTTTCATATTCGTCTAACGTAACACCCATCCTAGTTAAAGGCCAAAGTATTCTCTGTATCATCATTGAGAAAAAGACTAATTCACCTACAGTTAGTTTACCCTTGCCATCTAATACCCAATAACTCCCAAGTAAAAGAACAGCTCCAAAACCTATAGCAATTGCAATTCTAATAAGTGGTACATAGAGGGAACTGAGTTTGATTGCATTAAAGTTTGCTTCCTGATAATTTTTTGAAGCTTCAACTACCCTTTTTGATTCAAATTTTTCTGCAGTAAAGCTCTTAATTACTAAAATTCCAGCTATATTATTTTCTAATCTACTGCTCAAATTCCCAACTGCTTCTCTAACTTTTTTATATCGAGGAGAAATTAAATTTTGATAAAATAGACTTCCCCAAAGAATTATAGGTACTGGTAAAAGTCCCACCATTGCTAGCTCCCAAGAAATTCCTAACATCATACTTCCTGCAAAAACAAAAAGAACAATCAATTGAAGTATTTCATTAAAACCAATATTTAAAAATCTTTCTATTTGATTCACATCATCATTCAACATAGCCATTGTTTCGCCCATACGATGATTCTCAAAAAACTCTATCTCACGAGTTTGTATATGATTATATGCATCTGTTCGCAATTGATGCTGAACACTTTGAGCTAGATTCATAAAACCGTACTGAAAAGCCCACTGAAAAAGGCTCTCAAAGAAAAAAATTACAACTCCAAGCATAGCTAAGAAAACTGCTAAATTCCAGGGATCAATTGTTCCTAGTAAATCAGTAATCCAATCTGGTGGATCTCTCCTTAAGGAGTCTATAACCCAGCCCACTAAAACTGGTGGCATTAAATCTAAAATCTTATTTGAAATACTTGAGAAACAAGACCACGAAAAAAGTTTCCATTGTGGAATTATGTATTTAAATAGAGACACCATTGGTGCTTTAGACTCTTGATAATAATTTTTGTCTTTAGACATAAATCTTTTTAATAAATCACTATTAAAGTTAAATATAATTAAATAATTTTAACAATTTTTATTTGATTATTTTCTACATAATTTTATCTATATATATAATGTGGCATATTTTTTGGAGATTTTGTTTATTAAATATATAAATTTACTTATTTTATTAAGAAAATAAAATTAATAAGAAACTTAAACTGAATTTAGATTTATGCCTGATTGGATATACCCCTTTTTATTGAACTGTGCATATTGCATATGGCTCGCATCTTTTATGTCTAAAGACATCGTCTGGTTGAGATCACTAACCATATGCGGCAATATTTTTGTTTTACCATTCTATCTCCATAACTTTGACACTCTTTGGGTATCAATTATATGGGTAGGGATTTATACTGCTATAAACTCTGTGATGCTATTTTTGATTTACCTAGAACGAAGACCTATTGAGTTAAGTGACATAGAACAAAAAATTTATGATTCGACTTTCAAGTCACTTGAACCAAGGATATTCAAAAAAATAATTGATATGGGAACATGGGAGAATCTGAAACCAAATGTAACCCTCGTCAATAGGGACTCGGACTTAGATAGTTTAATGCTAGTAGTTGAAGGAGAAGCAGAAGTCATTTTAAAACATGGTGAACGAAAATTTATTCCTACTGGAGGATTTATTGGAGAACAATCTTTTATAACCGGACAAAAGACTTCAGCTGATGTTACAACAGGAGAAGAAAAAACAAAAATTTTAAGATGGGATTCAAATATACTAAGAAATTATATTAAAGATAAGGAATCACTGAAAGATAACGTTGATTTGATACTTACAGCTGATTTAATTCACAAAATTAGAAGCATGGACGAAGACAATGATGAAATAGTCCACTCTCGAGATTTAAAAATACATTAATTTTAAATACTACCTCTACCAACAAGTCTTTAAAACCTCTAGTGTTAGATCTATTTCTTCTAAAGTGTTATAATGAACTGGCCCGATTCTGACAACTCCTCCAGAATCTTCAAGTCCCATCAATTTAACAGCTTCTAAAGCATAGTTATGACCATGCCACACAAAAATATTATTTTTTGCCAATTTAATTGTAATTTCTTCTGGATTTTTATTTTCTACAGTAAATGAAACTGTGGGCACTCTTCGTGAAAAATCATTTTTGTTGCTAATTCCTCTAATAGTAACACCTTTCAAGTTTTTTAACCCTGAAACAAGTCGATTACTGAGTGTCTTTTCGTATTCTTGTATCGCATACATGGCAGCATGTAAATTCTTTGAACGATCATTTAATTCTGAGAAATACATATGATATTCATATGCCATATCATCACCTATCCAATTAAGATATTCCAAAACTCCTAAAGTCCCTGCCTGTCCTTCATGTAGCTGTGTTCCTGTCTCAAATTTTCCTGGAGCAAAATTATCAGCTGGACGAACTTTATATGCTTCAAGTTTTTCTAGTAATTCAGCTTTTCCCCATAATACTCCTTGGTGTGGGCCAAAAAATTTATATGGAGAGCAAACTAAAAAATCACAGCCAAGATCCTGAACATTTGTAGGACCATGAGGTACGTATTGAACAGCATCTACAAAAACAATAGCTCCCTTCTTTTGGAACAATTCTGTAAGTGCTTTTACGTTATTTATTGTCCCAAGACAGTTGCTGGCATAATTAATTGCAGCTAATTTTAAGTCGCCTTCATTTATAATTTTTTCAGCTTCATTAAAATCATATTCATAAGAATCGAGATCAAATTTGAGCCACTTAACGTTCAATCCCAGATCTTCTGCTAAATGCAACCATGGACCGATATTCCCGTCATGATCCATTCTAGTTAATAGAATAGAATCTCCAGGCTTTAGAATACGACCTATTGATCGAGAAACTGAAAAAGTCAATGATGTCATATTTGCGCCAAAGATTATTTCATCAGATGAGTTTGCATTAAGCAAATCTGCCATAGCTTTATGTGCTTCATCCAGAACTTCATCTGATTCAATAGATGTTCTAAATGGTCCTCCATGATTTGCATTTGTATGAATTAAATATTTTTCCATACGATCTAATACTTGAATAGGGACCTGTGTACCACCTGGATTATCAAGGTAAATCCTTTGCTTACCATTATCTTTTAATGATAATGCGGGGAACTGTTCACGAATTTTGTTGATATCTAACATTTATTCCTTATTTTATTAAAAATAATTTATATAACACTAATTGATTTTTATTATTTATAAATTAAATTAATATTAGCTAGAAGATTTTTCGGGTAAAATACCTTTAGGCATAAATCTAAGAACTAATAATAACATTAAGCCCATAAGTATCATCCTCATATGAGGTGCTACTTCTTTTAGATGAAGTATTAACGGACTATTAGTCGTAAAGAAAAAATCTATATTTTCCACCAACCAAAGTGAAGCAGGCTCAGCTTCAATCCATACAAACCAAGTTATAAATGCTCCAATGATAGCTCCTAAATTATTACCACTGCCTCCCAAAATAACCATGATCCATATTAAAAAAGTAAATCTAAGGGGTATATAGCTACCAGGAGTAAATTGACCATCTAGAGTGGTTAGCATAGCTCCCGCAATTCCAATAACGGCTGATCCAATAATAAAAACTTGTCTATGACGACTAGTAACATCTTTTCCCATTGCAGATGCAGCAGTTTCATTGTCACGAATGGCTCGCATCATTCTACCCCATGGAGAATTTAATGCACGTACAGCAAATATTAAAATAGTTAAAACTACTATCAAAAAAAGACCCGAGTAACACAATTTAACTATAACACCCGCACTCAATTGCATTTCTTCTCTTAAAACATCCGTTTTAACAATTTCACCATCAGTTACACCATAAAGCCAAGTAACCATATTTATAAACCACTCAGATTGCAAAAGATCTACCTCATAAGGAACAGGTCTTGAAAGACCTGTAACATTTTTAACTCCACGGGAAAGCCAGTCTTCATTCTTTAGAATTGAAATCATGATTTCGGATATTCCCAGGGTTGCAATTGCAAAATAATCAGAACGAAGACCTAACGATATACGACCTATTATCCAAGCTAAACCTGCTGCAGCAAAACCTCCAGCAGCCCATGAAAAAATAATTGGCAATCCTAAACCGCCAAGAAAGCCAGTTTTTGCTGGCTCAACTTGTTCAATAGCAAATGTTGCTTGGTCATAATAGAATCGCATGAAAACATAACCTATTAAAATTACTAATGCTATACTAAATGACCTTTTACGACCTCTTTTAAAGATTTTAAAGATAAAAAATACTACACTAAGTGTTAATATAAGAAAAACAATCAAAGCAAATAATGATGTCCCTCCAACTGACCAAGCTTTCGAAACAGGCATATGGGATATTAGAACAGCAGTCAATCCTCCAATTGCGGTTGATGCCATTACTCCGGCATTAAAAAGTCCTGCATAACCCCACTGAATATTCAGCCCCATAGACATTACAGATGAAATAAGACATAGATTTAATATTGCTAATGCCACATTCCACGATTGACCAAAGCCTACTACGGCTAACATTAAAGACATTATGGAGAAACATGTAATTGCGCGGATTTTATAATTCATAACAACTTCCCTCTCAAAATTCCAGTAGGACGAACCAATAAAACTAGTACCAGAATTAAAAAAGACACAGCAAATTTATATTCAGTAGTCAAAAATTGAACAAGACTTTCAGGTGCAAATTCACTTGGAACAAGATATATAATAAATTTTTTGAATGCATATGTTGCCATGATTTCTGAAAAAGCTACTACATATCCTCCAATTATTGCCCCCAATGGTTCACCTATCCCTCCTACAATAGCTGCGGCAAATATAGGTAGAATAAGATTAAAGTAAACCAAGGGTTTAAAACTTTTATCCAAACCATAAAGAACACCTGCCAAAGTAGCCAAAATTGCTGTTATAATCCACGTTACCATTACAACTCGTTCTGGACTTATACCTGATAGTAAAGCTAAATCTTCATTGTCTGAAAAGGCTCGCATAGCTTTTCCTGTTCTTGTTCTTTGCAAAAACCAAAATAAAAGAACTACAGAAATAATTGCAATTACAATAGTTAAAACCTGAGTCTGCTTAAGTGCTAATCCTTCACTCAAACCAGTCATTTTCTTAAAATGACCTGCCTTAATCAAGAATTTTTGCCCATCCCTGAATATTATTTCATCAGTTCCAATAATAATGCGAACTAATCCATTAAGTATAAACATAACACCAACAGAGGTAACTATATATGTAACAGCACGACTCTTATTTTTCCGATAAAAACTAAAGACACTATTATCTATTATAAGAACAAGGATTATAGTTATAATTATTGATAAAGGTAGTGCAAGCATTGCAGTAGGGAAAAATCCCATTGTAACTCCAAGTGATTGAAGCCACCAAGTGATTAGAACAGTAACCATACTGCCGAAAGACATAATTTCACCATGTGCAAAATTTGCAAAACGCAAAATTCCGAAAACGAGAGTTACTCCTACAGCTCCCAATGCCAGTTGAGATCCATAAGATAATGATGGTATCAAAACATAATTTGATATCAGTACCAGAGCATTCAACATGTCTGTAGAAAAATCCAAGTTTTAACCTCCTAGAAAGGATTTACGGACTTCTTTGTTTGATAAAAGAGCTTCCCCGGTATCAGTAAAGCGATTTTCTCCTGTTACCATAACAAATCCACGGTCCGCAATGTTAAGTGCTTGGCGGGCATTTTGTTCAACCATCAAAATTGCTATACCGGTTTGTTTAACCTCTAAAATACGTTCAAACAACTCATCCATAACAATGGGTGATACTCCGGCTGTAGGTTCATCTAACATCAGGACTAAAGGTTTAGTCATTAGTGCACGACCTACAGCCACTTGTTGTCGCTGCCCACCAGATAACTCTCCTGCCAATTGTTTCCTTTTCAATTTCAGTACAGGAAAAAGTTCAAAAACCTGCTCCATAGTTTCATTTATATCATCTCGACGTAAAAATGCTCCCATTTCAAGATTTTCTTCAACTGTCATTGTTACAAAAATATTTTTATTCTGTGGAACAAAAGCCATTCCTTGTGCAACTCTTTCTTGTGGAGACATACTAGTAATATCATTACCATCAAGCTTTACAAAACCACTACGAAGCTTCAACATACCCAACAAAGCTTTCATGGCAGTAGATTTGCCCGCACCGTTAGGTCCAACCACTACTGCAATTTCACCTTTTTCAACGAAAATGGAACAATCACTTATTACATCTGCCCCACCATATCCTCCGGTTAAATTTTCTCCAATTAAGTAGCTCATGCTTTAATCAATTTTGTTTATTTTTCAATCCTTTGCCTAAATAAGCCTCTATAACTTCTTCATTCCTTTTTATCTGATCAGCACTACCCTCAGCCAGAATTTTACCCTCAGCCATCACTACCACAGGAGAACATAGCCTACTGATAAAATCCATATCATGTTCAATCATACAAAAAGTGTATCCACGATCACGATTCATACTCAATATTGCATCGCCTATTTCTTTCAGAAGAGATCTATTGACCCCTGCACCTACTTCATCCAAAATTACTACTTTAGGCTCAACCATCATTGTGCGGCCAAGTTCTAGAAGTTTTTTTTGTCCACCAGAAAGATTACCAGCAAGTTCATTTGCCATCTTACCCATATTTAGAAACGAAATAACATCTTTTGCTTTTTTTTGAATTTCATCTTCTTGCCGAACTACCTCTTTTCTTCTAAACAAGGCTCCTAGAAGAGATTCACCAATTTGCATCGGTGGAACCATCATCAAGTTATCAAGTACACTAAGTGTGTGGAATTCATGTGATATCTGGAATGTGCGTAGTAAGCCTTTAGAAAAAAGTTCATGTGGTTTTAAGCCTGTCACATTCTCTCCATCTAGAAAAATACTACCCTCATTAGGAACAATATTACCCGCTATCAAATTAAAGAGTGTAGTTTTACCTGCTCCGTTAGGACCAATTAAACCAGTGATACTTCCGCTTTCAATCTTCATATCAACACCGTCAACGGCGACTACTCCACCAAAATGTTTTACTACATTTTTTACAGATATCATTTTATAACCGTATATTGTTTTTTATATTAGTGTTTTCATCTACCATTTTTTGAGCTAGCCAGTTTTTACCCGCCAAAAACAAAGTCTAATTTAACTATTATTGAGTTTGTTTGTTTAAAATTCTCATCTTGTTTTGCTCGAGACCAAACTATCAGAGGACTTATTATTTCGAAGAAAATCCAATTATTATAAACCATCTGTCGGTAAGCAACACCAAGATTATATCCTGTTGTGTAGATTTTAGGTTCATGGATTCCACTAATATTCGAGAAATATTCTAATGCCTTGTTAGATGCTAATTGATGATAGAGAGAGTAACCGTGGCCTAAACTGAATAACCCGGTTTTTTCTCGCCAGGATATCCCATTTTTGATTCGGAAGAGTAATTGTTTATTAATAGTTTTATCAAAGACTAAACCTGAAGATTCTTCCCAGTTACGCAAAGGAGACCATCTAAAAAGTTGAGTAAAACGTGATTCCCAATCATTCTCTAAATAGAACGATCTTCTGAATCTTAATCTTGCATAAGGGTCAAAATCAGGCTCTGAAAAAATTACTCCCGTCTTTGTATCAATGGTCCAGATTTTAGAATCAAAAATTTTATACTGAAGACCTGCCGAAAATGTTGATTCAGTTCCAGCATCTGTTGTAGCATTATTTTGTTTTTGACCGCTTCCAGTATCACTTAAATCGTCACTCTCAAAATTTTTCTTTGCGTCTTCTACAATTAGATTCAATTTTTTCTGGGTTCTTGGAAGAATCAGAGAAGTAGAAAGACCCGTTGTAGAAGTTGATTTACCTTCCTCATCAAAAGTTGTGGTGAAATTTAGCTTTATTTTACTTTTATTGTAATCACCACCCATTCTTTCCTCACCAAAAAAAGAATCTACTATATCAGATGCAGAACTTACTTGTTCTGATAAGAGTTGATGAGTATCATCAACGAGTTCAGTAGTTTTTTTAATTAAACTCTCATTATCAGAATCATTTTCATTACTTTCTTTAGCAATTATTAAAGAATGCATTGCTACTAGTAGAAAGCAATTTAAAAATATAAAACGTAAAAAAATATTAATAAACGGAATCATAGGAAATTAAGTATTTTGTATCATTAAAATAGAAAAATAATATTGTTAATTTATATTTTAGCCACCGAAGACATTTAAGGTTAAAAGATCATGAAAGCAACTATTTATAGAATATATAAAGACTATTAAAGTATTCCCCTAATTAATCGTAACAAATTTTTTGCAATCTCTCTTCTTATAATAATCTAAATTGATACATGTGATATGATAGTAAAAAAAAATGTCCCTAAAAGATATTTAAAACTACCTTTATAGCAATCTTTATTTTTTTACCACACAACTATTAAAAATATAATTTAGGGTCAATTTAAGGTCAATTTAGAGTTATTTTATTTATAAAAAATTTTAACCAAGTGATTTAACTATCAAATGCTTGTAATACATTAACTACATTTATACCTAACTCTTCTATATCATATCCACCCTCCATGACAAAAAGAGTGGGTATACCCAAATTAGATATCAATTTACCTATTCTCAAAAAATCATCAGATTTTAATTTAAAA
>CACIWU010000010.1 GCA_902590435.1 uncultured SAR324 cluster bacterium
CTGCTAAAGTTGATGGTGCAACATATTTTCAAAGATTGTTCTTTATTACACTACCTCAAATGAAAAACACATTTATACTTGCATTTGTATCAGGAGTAATTTTTTTCATTTGCAGCATTCCCTCAACAATATGTTATGACAGAAGGAGGCCCTTCAAGGTCTACAGAAGTATTGGCTTTGCTAATTTATAAACAAGCATTTGAGTTTACAAAATTTGGATATTCATCTGCAATATCAGTTGCTTTTTTTATAACTTTACTTGTTTTTTCACTAATACAATTTAAAATTTTTCAGTCAGAAACTAATTATTAGATGATTAATATATTTAAGTACATTCTATTAGTTACATTAACAGTGATGTTTTTATTTCCATTCTTCTGGATGGTTGTATCGTCTTTCAAACCCACTGCAGAAGTGTTGGCAATTCCTGTTAATATTTTACCTAAGAATTGGCAGATCGACGCCTATACAAATTTGCTAAATTATTCTGAATATGATTTTTCTAGATATTTTTTTAACAGCATAATTGTAACATTTTTTGCCGTGCTTCTGGCCGTTGCCCTTTGTACTACGGCAGGATATGGATTTGCGAAATATAAATTTAAATATAACAATGTCATATTCATTATTGTTCTTTCAACAATAATGATTCCATTTCAAGCTATAGTGGTACCTCTTTTCATACTTATGAAAAATTTAGGTTTACAAGATTCTTATTTAGGTCTTATTATTCCAGAAAGTCTTACAGCTTTTGGAGTTTTCTTAATGAGACAATTTTTTTATTCTATTCCGGATGAAATTATTGAGTCTGCAAGAATAGATGGGGCATCCGAATTCAGAATTTTCTGGAACATATCTGTGCCAATGGCAAAAACAGCAATTTTTGCCTTAATTATTTTTCATTCTCAATGGGTATGGAATTTACTATTATGGCCTCTAATCATAATTTCTTCACCCGAAATGAGAACAATTCCTCAAGCAATAGCACTTTTTTCCGGAGTTTATTTTACTCCATATCCAGAACAATTAGCTATCAGCGTACTAGCTTGCTTACCACTACTAGTAATATTTGTATTTTTGTCTAAAAATTTTACAAAAGGTATAACACTTACTGGATTAAAATAACAAAAAAAATGCATATGAAAATAACAAACGTTGAAACTATTTATATAAAAGAGAAAAAAATAGAAAAAAGAACCGATGGATCTCAGGATGCACTTTTAGTCAAAATTTCAACTGATTCTGGCATTATCGGATGGGGTGAAGTAGATAGTAGTCCTATGGTAGCTAATGCTATTATAAATGCACCTTATTCTCATAAGCTTGTTGATGGATTGAAAAATATTATTGTTGGAGAGAACCCTCTAAACATTGAAAGTTTATGGGACAAAATGTACCAAAAATCCATTTATTATGGGAGAAATGGAGCAGCAATTCAAGCTATGGCTGGGATTGATATAGCACTTTGGGATATAAAAGGTAAATTCCTTAATTTACCCATTTATGAATTAATGGGTGGTTGTTTTGCTGACAAAATGAGAGTTTACTCTTCTAACATGTTTCAATATACAATTGAAGATACCGTTAACAGAGTTAAAATTGCAATGGATACAGGACATACTGCGGTAAAATTTGGTTGGGAACCATTTGGTTTCGATGAAGAACTCGATCTAAAATATGTTGAAGCAATTAGAAAACAATTAGGTAATGATTTAGACTTCATGCTTGATGTGGGACTAGTCTGGGATGCAAAAACTACTGTTAAAAGAGCAAAATCATATGAACCATATAATTTGTTTTGGATAGAAGAACCATTACATCCAGATAATTATCATGGATATGGTATAGTTTCAGATAAATGTATTCAGCATATTGCTGCAGGAGAAGAAGAATGTTGTATCACAGGATTTAAGAATCTAATTGATTTAGGAAATGTAGATATTGTACAAATTGACGTGACACGTTGTGGTCTGACTCAATCCAAAAAGATAGCTGATTATGCTAATTTATTCGGTAAGAAGGTATGTAATCATAATTTTACTACAGACATTAATTCAGCGGCATCACTTCATTTTTTGTGTTCAATACCAAACTCTTTGGTAATGGAATACTGCCAAGAAAACGGAGAAATTACTAGAAATCTCTGTAAAAATCCAGTCAAAATTGAAGACGGATATGCTTATTTACCTAAAGAAGCTGGATTAGGAGTTGTACCAGATAATGATATTCTTGAAAAATATAAGGCTTGAATGGATAAAAAGCCATTACTAGATAAGGTTGCTCTTGTTACCGGAGGGGCACAAGGAATTGGATCTTCTATAGTAAATAGATTTTTGGAAGAGGGCGCATCAGTTATAATTGCTGACATAGATGATAACGAATATGAAAAAAACTTTAAAAAAAACACTAAAAATTTATTATTTATTAAATCAAACTTAACACTATCAGAAGATGTTGAGAATGTTTACAAGATAATTTTAAAAAAATTCAAGAAATTAAATATCTTAGTAAACAATGCTGCAATACTTGATGCAACTCCTTTAAATAAACTTACAATGTCACGCTTTAATCATGTAATAAATAATAATCTAAACTCTGTTTTATCTGTGTCATTAAAATTCATTAACCTTTTGAAATCAAAAGAAGAGACTAATAAAATTTTAAACATTTCATCTATTATGGGAGTTCGAGGTTCAAAAGATTCAATACCATACTCAACTGCAAAAGGAGGAGTTATTAATTTAACAAGGTGTCTCGCAGTTGATTTGGCTAAATTTAATATAAATGTTAATGCAATATGTCCAGGATTTATAAATACCAGAATGGCTTTGCTTCCCGATGGTACAGGACATGAGTACGAAACCGAAATGTTCAAAGATGTTTACTTAAAACATGAAAGAATTCCTTTGATTAGAACAGGAGAATCAAACGATATTTCTGGCCCTGCTCTCTTTTTATGCTCGAAAGATTCAGATTATATTACAGGTCAAATGCTTCTTGTAGATGGGGGAATAAGCGCAACATTTTAGGTATTATACAAATTTTTATTTTATTACACTTTGGCTGTGAATAAAGGAATTGCCTCCTAAAAATCGAAAAACGATATAATAGAGGTCTTCTCTCCGACTCCTTATTCACAGCCTTTTTTATGAAAAATAATCTATGTATTTTATATACGTTTTATTTAATTTTTTATATAAATAAAATTACTTTATTTTTTTGAGAATAATAAGCAAAATATTTTAAGTACTAAAGTAATTTTCTTCTATACCATGCTCTTCAGTTTTGATTACAAAAGTTTTACCAGACTCTGGGAAATAGTTCCAATCTTTTTCTGTCATTCCATCTGTAGCAGAAGTCACTATTAAATCATTATAATGATCTCCACCAAAACATAAAGAAGTTAAATTTTTAGATGGCAAATTTATTCTATTTAAAATTTTTCCATCTGAGGATTGTTTAGAAATTAATCCGCTTCCCCAGTGCGCTATCCATATGCAGCCATCCACATCAACTGTTACACCATCAGGATATCCATCTTCCTCATCAAAGGTGTAGAATAATTCTTTTTTTATCTTGTTATTTTCTTTAGAAATTTGATACACAAAGGTTTTATATGAAAAAGTATCATTAAAATATATATAATTACCACATGGAGAAAAAGCTGGCCCATTAGATACTTTGAAACCTGTATCAATTAACATGAGAGTTTTGTTTGAATCTAAACTCCATAGAGAACCTTTATCTTCAGTTTCATCGATATGTGATGTACTTATCCAAAGATTTTTATTTCTATCTATTTTTAGATCATTATATATAACATCTTTTTTTGTAGATTCTGGATTAACAAAATCAACAGTCTTAAATGAATTTAAATTTAAAATTGAGAGTCCTTTTTTATGCGAAATTATTAAACTTTCTATTTTGTTATAAAGTGCAATACCTCCGAGAGGAGTTTCTAGATCTAATTTCTGTGAAGAAATACTTTTATTATTTGTATTATAAAAAAATATTTCACTTTTTAAATAATCTAACCAAATAAAATTTTTTGTGTCTTCATGCCATATAGGCGATTCACCTAGTAAACATTTGTTATCTGAGATAATTTCATAATTCATTTTTACCTATCTATTGATAATTCTTTTTAAATCAATCATTATTAGATATATTTTACATAATCTCAAAAAATATGAAATTAATTTTAAATAACATTTTTGTTAAATTTATTTTCACTAATTTAGTATAATTAAGTTTAATTAAAACTAATTCAAATTTTATTAATCCTATGGCATCACTAAAAATAAACTTAAAAGATACTATAAAAGATATTGACGAGAATGCTAATCTTGTTGGTAGAGTATGGGTGCCTGGCAATCCTTCTGGGCCTTGTGTTGTATTGATCAAAAATAAAGAAGCAATTGATATCACTAAAATCTTTCCAACTACAACTAACTTATTTGAGTATGATAATCCCATTGAAAAAATTAATGGGAAAAATAATTTAATTAGTTTAGGAAATATTGATGACATTATTCAAAATACCCCTATTGAAGAAAGAGACGCAAAAAAACCTTGGCTACTTTCTCCATGCGACCTCCAAGCAATAAAAGCCGCTGGGGTAACTTTTGTTTCAAGTATGTTAGAGAGAGTTATAGAGGAAAAAGCAAGGGGAGATTGGAGTGCAGCTCAGGAAATTCGCAATAAAATAAGTAGCTTAATTGGAAATAATCTCTCTGAAATTAAACCTGGTTCCAGAGATGCTTTAAAAGTTAAGGATCTTCTCATAAAACAAAACCTATGGTCTCAATATCTTGAAGTTGGGATAGGCTCAGATGCTGAAATATTTACTAAAAGCCAACCTATGTCTTCCGTAGGTAATGGTTTCGAGATAGGGATTTTAGAAGATTCTAATTGGAATAATCCTGAACCTGAAGTAGTTTTAGCTGTTAATTCAAAAAACAAAATTATTGGAGCTACTTTGGGGAATGATGTCAATTTACGAGATTATGAGGGGAGAAGTGCCCTTCTACTTGGCAAAGCGAAAGATAATAACGCTTCATGTGCTTTAGGGCCTTTCATTCGATTATTTGAAAATAATTTCAACCTTGAAAATATAAAAAATTTTGAAATAGCAGTAAAAATTAATGGATTAGATGGTTTCAAGCACGAGGAAATTTATTCTATGAAGGAAATTAGTAGGGATCCAGAAGATCTTGTTAATCAGTGTTCAAGCAAAAATCATAATTACCCTGATGGTTTAATGTTATTCCTCGGAACAATGTTTACGCCTTTTATGGACAGAGAGCAACCAGGAAAAGGGTTCACCCACAAAATAGGAGACATAGTTACTGTTCATACAAAAGAAATAGGAAGTTTAAATAATAGAATCAATTACTCTCATCTATGTGAGCCATGGAATTTTGGTACTTCCGCTTTGTTAAAAAACTTGGTTTCTAGGGGGGTTATTTAAAATTAATCTGAATTAAATTTACCGATCCCAACAGAAAAACCTTATCTGATTCTTTCAATAAAAAGGCTTTGTCTCTACGAAAACGAAAAATTGATTAACTAATCCTTCCCTAAGAAAATTAAATTTAAAATTATTACTTATCTACAAGTTTTTTAATTTAAATTTATTTTCTAACTTCATTGCAGCAATTGCAGATGGAATTGATACTAATAAAAAGAATACACCAACAAGAGTCATAGGCTCTAAATATTTATAATGACTGTTACTATACTGGTCAGCTGCTCTAAATAATTCAACTACTGTTATAGCAGCTAGCAATGGAGTCTCCTTAAACATAGTAATTAGATAATTTGCAAGAGGAGGCACCATAGGTGGAATAGCTTGAGGTAAAATTACTTTTTGCCATGTTTGTATTTTATTATAATTAAGAGACTTTGCAGCCTCCCATTGGGCCTTTGGTACATTCTCAATCCCTGCCCTAAATACTTCAGATGTATAAGTACTAAAATGTACTCCTAAGCCAACAACACCGGCAAAAAATGGAGTTAAAAATATCCCAAGATCTGGCAAAACATAAAACAAGAAATAAAGTTGAACAAGAATTGGTGTTCTTCTTATAAATTCTGAAATCCAATATATAGTTACTCCCAAAATTTTGCTTCTGGACATTCTAATTATTGCTATTATCAGACCTAAAATATATGCAAGAAATGCAGCTACAAAAGTTGCCTGAATAGTCACAATTAATCCTCTGGCTAACTGAGGTAAAACATCAAATGCTACTTCCCAACTCCAATCCATATTTAATTTTGTCCCGCTAATATTGTATTCCTGCCCTTAGAAAATCTTTTCTCAAAAAAAGCTGGTATTTGTAATAAAAGTGAGGAAATTATAAAATATATTATTAGAATGACTAAAAAAGGCTCTAATGTAAGTGCAGTCTGAACTCTTATTATCTGAGCCATATAAGTTAAATCTGATATTGTGATAAGAGAAGCTACTGCGGTTAACTTTAAAAGTTCAATCAACAAATTACTAAAAGTAGGTATCATAATTGGTATTGCCTGAGGAATAATTACATACCTATATCTTTTATATGTATTGTAATTTAAAGCTACAGCAGCCTCATGTTGTTCTTTACCAATTGCTAATATTGCCCCTCTAACAACCTCGGATCCATAACTCCCTAAATTAAAACCACAAGCAATAATACCCGAAGTCAATGCATCAAAATATATTCCCAATAAAGGTAAAACATAAAAAATAAAGAACATCTGAACTATTGCGGAACTACCTCTAAAAAATTCCAAATATATTGTTGCAATAATTCTAACCGATAAAAATCTTGAAATTCTTGCTAATCCAACAACAAATGAAATAAATAAGGCCAAAATAGCACTCATAACAGTTAATTGTACTGTAGTAATGGTGCCAGTAATTAGTATTGGATAATATTCAAGTATTTCAATCATAGAGAGGTTTTAACAGCCTCATAGAAAAACAAGGCTGTTAAAATTTGAATTTAAATTATTTACCCTCTGGGCATAGACCTAAGTAAGATTTGAATGAAGTAGCCTCGGCAGAGAATCCATATGGTTCAATAATGGCTGCAAATTCACCACTAGCTTTAATTGCTGCTAAAGCCATGTTAAATTCAGCTCTAAATTCTTTATCGTCCATATTAAATGCCGTTCCAGCGCAACCCATTGGAACTCCTTTTACAGGCATAACCAACTCAAGATTTGGATCTTTGGTTTTCTTAAGCAAATCTTGTGTACCTAACCCAGACAAGGCAAACACGTCAACTCTTCCTTGTTGGAGCATTTTTATTCCGCTGGGTGGGTCAGAAAAGTATTTTATTTGACTTGGCTTAACACCACGATCTAATGCATATTTTTCTTCTGCACATCCTGCACATGTTGTCATTTTCAAAGATGAGTTAGCAGCTATATCTTCGTATGTTAGAAGATTATTAGGATTCCCCTTTGGAACTGCAAATGCTTCAGCACCACATAGATCTGGCTCCGAATAAATAATTGATTTACATCTTGTTGGCTTTATGTATAGTCCTGAAGTTGCCATATCAACTCTTCTAGCCTGAAGTGCAGGAATCATCGCTCCATACATTATCACTTTTGCTTTAAGATCCTTAACTCCTAACTTATTCAAAACTGCTCTTGCTATGTCTGGTGCAGCACCACCAACAAAACCATCAGGTTTAATATCACTATATGGTGGTTCGTTAGCTACTGCTACAGTTGCATAACCTTGTTTCTTTAATCTTTTCAAAGTGTCCGATTCAGCATAACTAGAACCTGCTGAAACAAATATAATTGCTAAAAAGGCAACAATTAAAAAAATACTTTTTTTTATTTTTTTATCAATAATAAACATTTTCTCTCCAATTTAAATTAAAATTATACGAAAACAATAAGAGTACAGTATAAAATAAGACATCACAAACTACAAAGTCTTATTAATATCTTAAAATGAGTCCGCAGATTATTAATAGTTATCTTAATTATCCTCACTTAAAAATTTAACCAAACCAATTCTTAAGGATTATGAAAAAATAGCAGTTAGTAAAACTCTCTCAAGAATAATTTTATTAAATTATATTAAATATTTGAATATATTTTCTCGAAAACTTATATTATTTTTTTAAAAAATATATATCTACAAACCGCAAACTCTTCTGAAAATTTAGAAAAGTAGATTTTTTTCATGTTACAATATATCATGACTTACCTTGGAAAAGTCAACAGTGAATTTATAACAAAGAATTTGAAAATATTTTTTTTAAAAAAATTAATCAAGGCAAAGAAATTATAAAAAGTCAAAAAATGAAAAAATAATTGCCAAAATAATTTTTTAAAATTGTTAAATTAACATCAAATTATTAAATTTTTTTAATCATTAACAAATTAAATTAAATGGAAAATATTATAGAGTTTCAAAATGTTTCCAAGTCCTTTGGAGAATTAAAAGTATTAAATAATTTGAATTTACAAGTAAAAGATGGAGAAAAATTAGCTTTAATAGGCCCTAGTGGTTCAGGTAAAACTACAATATTAAGAATATTAATGACGTTGGAAAGCATAGACGATGGATTTGTTTTAGTTAATGGAGAAAATTTGTGGCATGAAGAAAAAAACGGTGAAATTGTTACTGCTTCAGAAAAACATTTACATGATATGAGAGATAAAATCGGTATGGTATTTCAGCAATTTAATTTATTTCCACACCTGACTGCAATTCAAAATGTTCAACAACCTCAAATACTAATAAAACAAAGGAATAAGTCTGAAGCTAAAGATAAAGCAGAATCGTTATTTGATTTGGTTGGATTAGGAGATAAAATGGATCATTACCCACACCAATTATCTGGAGGACAACAACAACGAGTTGCCATAGCTAGAGCTCTTGCTATGGATCCAAAAATCATGCTATTTGATGAGATAACTTCTGCTTTAGATCCTGAACTAGTAGATGAAGTTTTAACTGTATTACATAAACTGGCATCAGATTACGAGACAACGATTTTGACTGTAACGCATGAGATGAATTTTGCTCGAGAATTTGCTGATAGAGTACTGTTTTTTGATGGAGGTCAAATAGTAGAATCGGGATTACCTTCTGAAATATTTTCTAATCCTAAAGAGGTAAGAACTAAAGAATTTCTGAAAAAGTTTATCAACAATATTAATTAATTTTTTATCCAATTAAAAATATTTTTTATATTCAATATACTCCAATCCAATCAATTTCCAAATGGAATTTCCCTATCTGTTTGTCAGAAATCATTATTCCAAACCATCTTATTTCTTTCGAGTTTAGTGGGGGCACACTTTTAAGAATCCTACCACGATACTTAGGAACAAAATCTCTAAAAGGTAATCGAATTTCATTCCATTCGTCTTTTTTTGATCGCATATAATTACTATAAGCCACTTGAAAATATTCGTTACCCATTCTACATCTAAATTGATATGTTTTACCATCACCTTTTATCTTAAGAATTATGCCTTGATAATTTCCTATATTAAAATTCTCGTAATCTGTTCTTATAGAAGCGAAACCACCTCCAAAATCACTGGACACATCACCTTCAAAGATAAGCAACCCTTCTGCATTAAAACTAACTTTCGATCTTGATACACCTCCCATTACCCCATCATTTACTTCTATCCATCTCCCAAACTTACCTTTATTTACAAAATCAAAAAGAATTTTTGTTTGCTGCACGGAGTTTATTTCTTCAGGATCATTAGAAAATAACAAAATAATTATAAGAAAAATTCCAGCTATATTTCTATAGGGTTTTTTAAAATATTTCCCAACCATTTATTAAATATTTTTTCTAGAAAAAAATGAAAATATCATATCGTTTTTTGAATGCATGTTGTTGTATTAATGAGAATAGTTCTTATAAAGATTCATTTAATTCATTTAATGCTTTTACAGAAAACCCTCTATCATGAAAAAATAATACTTTGCCAGACTCATCAAGCAAAACTAATCTAGAATTATTTGGATTCTCATTCCCGGTAAATTCTTGAATTTTGTGGCCATCTTTATAAATTGTTATCACTCCCCCCCAAATTTCATTAGGAATTCCTCTCCTCATGCTATCATCTAATCTAGTTTTAAAATATATAGGTATAAGTCCTTGAGTTGCAGGAAGTTCAAAAGTTTTAACTGAAATACTTGTTTGATCTAGACCAATTGTCCATCGATCTATATCAAATTGAGTATTTTGAACAAAACCAATAAGAAATAATACTTTTTCTCCTAAGAAATCTTCTGGTATATTATATTTTTTTTTATCAAGAGACTGCCCTTTTACGGAAGGAAATTTTTGACCGATAGGAGTCTTATTGACAAATTTTTTAGCACAACCAAAAAAATTAAATAATGCCATTATAATAAAAAGAACTAAAGTTAACCTCATAAACAAAATTTTGCATGTTCCTCAGAAATGCTAAGTTACATTTCTTTAAATTTGTAAAAATTTTTTCTATATCTTTGCTTAGGATTTTAAGTATCTTAGAATAATAAATATTTTAAAAAAGATTTAAGTTATTAATTCTATAATAATTTTTAATGTTGTTATTGTAAAACACCATCAGAATTGTAACTAACTAGAATTTTATTATTATTTTGATCATTTAAGTTTTCATCAAAATTACTTTTAGTAATTCCAGTAACGTGAATATGATTTGATGTATCTACCCATACATCCACAAATAATTCTGATGACATAGATCCTAATTTTTTTGCCCACTGTTTTTTCCCAAAGGAATTTAACTTTATAAGATAATTTTCTTCATCCGAAAAATTAAATTCATTCTCAAAAAAACTTGAAGATAATATAGTTACATAAACATTGTCAGATAAGTCCACGACAAGTCCCATCCCATGATTTGCAAAAGATTCACCTAACTTTTTTGTCCATTGTTTTATTCCGAATGAGTTGTATTTAGACAGAAACATTTCATGTACATCAAAATTAGAGTGAATATCTCTTTCTACTCTAGAATAACTAGCAGAATAGATGTTATCTAAAGAGTCAGATACTATTGAAATACCTGAATCTTCACTATTCTGCAATAATTTTTCTGACCATAGTTTTTTTCCATAATTATCATATTTAACAATAAAAAAATCATTAGTATGAATTTTTGTGTCGCCCTCTAATTTTATACCTTTTTGTGACATTGCAATAATATTTTCAATAGATTCTATAGTCACATAATCAGACTTATCAAACTCAAAATATTTTTCTTTGTACCAATTTATTCCCTCTGATGAATTTTCATTTTGTGCGCAAGCAATGATGCTCAAACTAAACGAGATGATTAAAATAATTGTTATAAAATTTTTCATATTTTATTTAAATATATAAAGTTATAAAATCCTAATTCCATCTAAGAAATAATTTACTTTTTAATTTTAAAGTGTCTCAATTCTAACAAGTACCTAATAAAATAATAATATTTTAAACTTAATTTTCGCACAACTTTATTTCAAAAAGTTCTATGAATAATATTTTATCAATTTATTTTGTATTTTAAATTTAATTTTTTTAAATTAGTTTTAAATTGCCCCTTTCTTACTAATAAATTAACATATTATAAATAATAAAATGAGACAAATGATGAAAAAAATTGCTGTCATTGGCAGTGGCATGGCTGGACTAACATCAGCCTGGTTATGTAGAAAAGCAGGTGCAGAAGTTACTATCCTTGAAGCTCGCAAGAATAGAGGGATGGACTCTTATACGCAATTCTTAAATGTCAAAGGACCCAAATTAGAATATGTGGATGTGCCTTTACGAGTAATGAGTCCTCATGCTTGGCCTACGGTTTTAGATATGTGTAAAAAGTTAGGTGTAGATACATACGAGGTTGATACACAGGTTTCATGCAGTTGGTTGAATTCTAAAACATGGTTTAGGAGTAGTAAAATCAAGTTAGGTTCAAAAGTATTCCCTTTTACTCCAATGCAATACATTTTTAGGAAAGAAACCTACAGAATACTTTTAGGGTTGATACAACTTACTAAATCAAAAAAAAAAATTTTAAGTCCTGATTTAACGCTCAAGGAATTTGCAGATCAAAATCAAATAGATCCTCTATTCTGGAAAGGGTTGATCTACCCCCTTTTAAAAAATATATGTACTAGTGATGAAAAAACCCTTGACCAGTGGCCAGCTAAACAAATTCTTGACATACTTCAAAAAATAGTTTTTGGAGATAGACTTAGAAGGCTTCAAGGAGGAACAAAAGCACTTGCAGAGAAATTAGGAGAAGATCTCAACTGGCACTATGGATTAAGTGTGGAAAAGCTCGAAGAGAATCAAAAAGACATTATTCTACATTCAAAAAATGGGGAATTAGGTCCTTTTGATATCGTAATTTGTGCAGTTCAGGCTAATCAACTTGGTTTTCTTCCGAATAAGTATGAAAATGAAAGAAAGATATTAAAAAAATTCCCTTATGATTCTGGTACTCTTTGGGTACATCAGGATATACGTTTCATGCCGGAGAAGAAAAAAGATTGGTCTCCTATTCATTATCAGTTAAACAATGATTTAAGTCGCTCCATGTTCAGTGTTTGGGTTAATCCAATTGAACCCACAATTACTGATCATGATCCAATTTTACAGACTTGGGAGCCAATATTTGAACCAAAATCAGAAAAAGTAATTATAAAAGTTCCAATGGAAAGAGCAGTTGTAAATCTTAAAAACCAAAATCTAATTAATGAATTAGATAATTTACATAAATCACCTTCAAGAAAAGTGTTTTTTTGTGGGTCCTATGCTGCTCCAGGCGTTCCTCTTTTGGAGTCCGCGGCAATTTCAGCAATCAACGCAGTTTCATACCTCGGATTTGATTCTACTATAATGAATAGTTAGATCTAAATTTATTTTTTTAGATCATAATAAGTATTATATTCCAACAAACTACCAATTTTAAGAAAATACTTAATTTCTTTCGGTGACAGATCAGAATCCGCAACCATAATCTGAGCTAAATATTTAAGTATAAAGAAAGCCTGTCTTGGTTCTAATTCTAATTTTTCCAAATAGGGACTGACTCCTTTTTCTAAACCTTTTACCATAGAAATTATTTCTTCAATTTTTTCTTTTGTATTGAGGAAACTTATTGCTGCTCTTAGAAATTCCAATTCATTCTTATCAGCATGTCCATCAGCACCTACCATGCCCGCAATTGAACTAGCAAACCAAAATTTTTGTGATTCAGACAATTCATTCACAACACTTGGTAATTGTACATTTTCAAATGAGTTATTCATAAGACATTAAAGAATATTATTAATATTAAATTTTTTGTTTTTATTTAATATATAATTCGTAGTTCAAATTTAGCATAAATTAACAAAATTTTCAAAAAAACATATTAAGACTATTGGGGAATATCTCTAAGAATAATTTAAACAATTTTTGTTAGATGACGTTTTTTTATAGAATAAAATATATTTTTACCAGCAAAATTTCCCATTAATTCTTTGAAAGTCAATTCTGACTCTATATTTTGCTTATCAATTTAAAATTTACTCTAGAATTTGAGTACTTTATGAAGGAACAATGAAACAACTCCGCCAACCAAAGTAAAAATAGTTGTTACTAGAACTTGCTCCATAACAATTTCATTTAATTTTTCATCAAAACTAGTTGTATCAAAAACCAATTCAATTACTTTATCTCCATGAGAAGCACTTGCTTCATCCTTAATATCAACCTTTGTGTATATGATCCTTTCAGATTTTGGATATCTCATAATTTGAAATTTCTCTCCTGTTACGAAAACTTTTTTGACATTAATAATCTGTTCTTTGGATGGATTGAAATCAGGATTATTAAAAATTTTTCCATCTCCATTAAATACAGTTACTGACTTTAAATCAGGATTAAATTCTTCAAAACTCTTTGTAATTTTTGATAGATCTATTTCTTTAAGAGAAGAATCAAATTTTGATGATGATATTCCAATTTCTAGAATATATTGTTTATCCGAAGTCCCCCAATATCCAAATTTTCTGACTTCACCTGTTTTTATTGTACTTGTAATTCTATCACCCTGGTATCCACCTTTTTCTCTGATCTTCTGGAGTTTCTTATTAAAATCAGGTGCAACTTTTGAAAAATCTAGATCTTGATCTTTTAGAAAAGTTGTATGAATTATTACTCCTTCTTTATTTATAATATATAACTCAAAGTCTTCACCAAGTTTTTCTTTTAATTTTGATAAATCAATATCTTTAACCTTGCCGTTTACCTCTTTATAAGCAGATAAGAATGGAATAAATGCATTTTGCATCTCTATTTCTAAATTTTCCGCAAGTATTTTATAGCTAATATCAACTAGCTTATAGGCACCAATAACATTTTCTTCTGTAAGTGCAACCATGAACTCATAGTTTTCTACTAGTTCAGACTTTGCTAAATAGTAATCAGTAATTTGAGCTACAGACGGCACCAAAGTGAACAAAAAGCAAGAAATTATTAAATGTTTTAAGTTAATCTGCATATGCTGTATTAACATCCCTTTATCCTTTTTGAATTGCAATAAAGACATGATTTAGAATCATCATCATTTTTTAGATGGGTTCCAAATCTGACTGCTGTAATTTGAATTGATTTAGTAATATTAAATTTCAAAATAATAATTTTTTACAGAATTTAAGTTAATAATTTATTTTTCTTATGTAATTTAAAAAGAAAAATTTTTCTATTTTATTCCTGCATACATAAATGATTGAATAAATTGTTTCTGAAACAAAATGAAACCCAAAAGCAATGGAGAGATAGATAATAATGTTGCTGCGGAAATAATTGACCAATTAACACCAGACTCTGGAGCGCCAAATATTGCCAATCCCACGGTGAGAGGTCGAGTATCAACCGAATTAGTTATCACTAAAGGCCACAAAAAATTATTCCAGTGATAACTAACTGATACAAGTCCATAAGCCAAATATGTCGGTTTCGCTAATGGGACATAAACCTTCAATAATATGCCAAATAATTTACATCCTTCCACCCTTGCAGCTTCTTCTAATTCCTTGGGAATTGTTTTAAATGTTTGTCTTAAAAGAAATATACCAAATGCACTTGCCATATAAGGTAAGCCAACTCCAAAAATAGTATCTACCAAATTCAAGTTAGTCATTATTTTATAATTTTCAACAATTAGCACTTCCGGCACAATCATTAATTGAATTAAAATTATTGCAAATAAAATATTACTTCCATAAAAATTGTACCTTGCAAATGCATATGCAGCTAGAGTACAAACTATAAATTGGGCTATTAATATTGAAGATACTATTAGAAATGTATTAAAAAAATATCTTGCAAATGGAGCTTGTTCCCACGCTTCGATAAAATTTTCCAAAGTTAATGGTGCTAGGACATTAAAATGAATGGCATACTCATTAGGATGGAAAGCTGCCCAAAATGCATAAAGCAAAGGTGAAATCCAAAATAATGCTAAAATCCATGCACTAAATAATTCGATAGAAAAATTTTTAAAGTATTTTTTCATCTATAATGGATCCTTTTATCAAACAATACAAATTGGACGATTGAAACAATTGCTAAAATAAGCAGTAAAATTACTGTAAGAGTTGCTGCATATGACGAATCAAGAAAAGAAAATGCAGATTCATAGATATAATAAAGGATCAAATTACTTGCGTTATCAGGTCCACCTTTAGTTAATATGAAAAGATGATCTACTAACTTAAATGAATTTAATGTTGCGTTTATAACAACGAACAGAGTTATTGGCATCAGTAAAGGGAAAGTAATCCTCCGAAAAAAATAATATTTTGATGCTCCTTCTATTTTGGCAGCTTCTTTAAGTTCAGGAGGAATGTTTTGTAAAGCTGCCAAATAAAATATCATAAAAAATCCAGCTTCTTTCCAAATAGTAATTAAAATAAGGCAATTAAGTACAGTTTCTTTATCACCTAACCAATTTTGACTTCCAAAACCTAAATTTATAGCTATTTGATCAATAAGACCTATTTCTGGAGTATAGAAAAATAACCAAATATTAGATACTGCAATCATAGGTAAAATTGTCGGAGTAAAGTAAGCCATTCTAACTAAAACTCTTCCCTTTATTTTACTATCTACAAATAAAGCCATAAGAATTGCTAAAAATACTGAAGGAATGATTGTAGCAACCGCATACCACAGATTATTTAATACTGCCTCTAAAAATATTGGGTCATCGAGAGCTAACTCATAATTTTCAAATCCTATAAACTTACTCGGGAATTTTTTTGTACCTGTACTAAAAAAACTAGAAATCAACGTTGTAAATGACGGAATATGAGTAAACAATCCCATCAGGATCAATGCTGGAGTAATTAACAACCAAGCATATACTTGTGAAAGATTATTTTTAAACATTCAGGATAATGTTTTCTGGAGGGATTAATAATTTTTTAAGTTAGACTATATTTGCGGAAGGTACTAATTGAAGTACCTCCCACAATTCAATGAATTATTTATATCTCTTTAAAAGTTTTTCAGCATTTTTTTGTGCGCCTTTTAATGCAGACTTAGGTGTCTTATTTCCTGTGAGAGCAGACTGAATTGCATCATCGAGTAATTTTCTGACCCTACCAGTTTGAAAAGTTGATAACTCTGCAGTTGCATAATTCAATTGATCTCTTGCTACAAGAGCAGGAGGGAATTGTTTAACATAATTTGTTAATGCACTTGTTTGATATGAAGCTGGACTAACTCCCATATATCCGGTGGCCATTGACCAATGAGCAGCTTGTTCAGGACTAGTCATAAACTTAATTAAACGCATGGAAGCCTTCTTTTCTGCTTCTGAACTCTTTTTGAAGATATAGAAATTACCTCCACCAGTTGGTGTACCTCTTCGCTTGCTTGCTGGAAGCATTGCTACTCCAAAGTCGAATTTAGCATTCTTTTTAACAGTTGTTAAATTTCCTGTTGAATGCCACATGATTGCAGTTTTTCCTTCAAGAAAATTTTTCCTTAAAGTACCCCACTCAATGGTTCCGGAAGGCATTACTTTGTGTTTATTACCCAAATCATGCCAAAATTGAAGGGCTCCTACAACGTTAGGGTGATCAAAATATGTTACATTCCCATCTCCGTTCATCAGCACTTGATCATTTTGCATTGTCAATGCACCAAACATCCAATACGGATAACCAGTAGAAGGAATCATTACACCCCAAGAATTTGTACTACTTTTGATCTTCTTACCATAGGAGACTAATTCGTTCCAAGTATTGGGTGGTTTGTTTGGATTCAATCCAGCTTTTCTGAACAAATCCTTATTGTAATACATCACGATAGTAGATCTTTGAAAAGGAATCCCCCATACTTTTCCATCCGTTACTCCATTTTCCATTAAGGTTGGATAAAAAGAGTACAACCAGGCTTTATCTTCATAACTAGTAACTAAATCATCAAAAGGTACTATCGCGTCTTGCTCAATCAATTCGTAGATATCTATTGAAAACATTACTGATAATTGTGCTGGCTTACCACTTTTTAATGCGGCAAGAGCCTTTATTCTAGCGTCGTTATAATTACCAGCATAAATTGCGTTTACTTTCACATCTGGATTCTTTCTTTCAAAATCATTTACCATTCCATCTACAATTTTAGTCAGGGGTCCACCTACCGCAACAGGATAATACATATTCAGTTCAATACTGAATAATTTTGTTGCAAAAGACATAACAAATACGATTGTTGTCAAACCTATAAATGATATTTTAATTTTTTTTAACATACTTTTTCTCTCTTAGTTATTTAATTGATAAGGATATATCTCCAAAACATTAAGCAAAGACTATCTTTGCTTCTTCAAAAAATTGTATAAAACTAATTATCTCTGATTCCAGATTCAAAATCAAAATAATGTGATTTTTTTTTATCCCAAGTTAAAAATACATGATCTGAAATTTCATCAATTATCTTTGATTCAAATCTTGCGTAAATAGCTTGTTTACCCATTTTTAAAGATAAAACTACATCCGCCCCCTGATAATCTATATCGCTAATCTTGCACTTAATTCCTTTTTTAGAAATTTCAAAATCTTCCGGTCTAATACCTAAAATTGTTTTTTTAACATATTTTTTATTTACAAAAAATTTTTCATCATCGATTGGAATAAAGTTCTCATCATTATCATTATCGAACTCCAAATTTATCAAATTCATAGGAGGGTTTCCAATAAACTTAGCTGCGAAAGTATTCTCGGGTTCTTCGTAGAGTATTTTTGGTTTACCTTGTTGAACTATTTCTCCTTCATTCATTAATACTACTTTATCAGCCATACTCATCGCCTCTGTTTGATCGTGAGTGACATATACTAATGTAATTTTTAAATCTTTCTGAAGGGAACGAATTTCAGCACGCATTTGGTGTCTCAACTTAGCATCTAAATTTGATAACGGTTCATCCATCAAACAGATTGGATTTTCATTAATAATTGCTCTTGCTAGTGCAACTCTCTGTCTTTGTCCGCCTGAAAGTTCTGAAGGCTTTCTACCCAATAATTTACTTAAACCAACCTTTTCAGCCACACTAGCTAATTTAGTTTCTCTATCTTCTTTATTAACTTTTCTAACTTTAAGACCAAATATAATATTTTCTTGTACACTTAGATGTGGGAAAAGTGCATATGACTGAAAGACCATTGATATATTTCTTAATGATGGATCCAAATTATTTACATTTTGACCATCTATAATAATTTCACCTGAAGATACTGATTCCAATCCAGCAATTAATCTTAGAGTGGTCGATTTCCCGCAGCCTGAAGGACCTAACAATACTACGAAATCTCCCTCTTCAATCTCTAAATTAAATTTTTCTACTGCCTTAACATCACCCCAGTATTTAGCAACATCATTGAGTTCAATGAAACTCATTAAATTTCTCCATAATCATTTTTTTTAAGCTGATTAATATCAATTCAAATTAAATCTAATCAAAAACAATAACAAGATTTATTCAAAAAATAAAAATTTTAAAAAAATGTTTGGTAAAAAAATATATTTAAAAAATAATTACCAATCATCTTGTTTTATCAAACATCATATGTTTAACTACCTCTCATGAATGAATTAATTTACTATGATCTAAAGCAAATATCAGGACTTTCAGGTAGTCTCTCTACCCAAGTTTCTAAAGAATTGGGAAGGCGGATCGTTGCGGGTATATATACAGAAAATGATCTTATTGAAGATGAAAATACCCTTTCAAATAGGTATCAAGTAAGTAGGTCTGTAGTTCGTGATGCAGTAAAAATTCTTGTCGGCAAAGGAATGTTAGAGGTTCGTCGTGGTATTGGTACTAGAGTAAAACCAAGAATAGAGTGGGTTTTATTAGATGATGATGTACTAGCATGGCATCAATCTGCACCCTTTAGAATAGATTTTTTTAACAAATTAATGGAAATTAGACTAATTATTGAGCCTAATGCTGCTCGTTGGGCATGTGAAAGGGGTTCTAATGAAAAAATAAGAAAAATTGTATTAGCGCAAAAAAAAATGGAAGATGAAAAAGGATCTATTGAAGATTTCGTAGTTGCTGATGCTCAATTTCATCAATCAATAATTCGAGCAGCCGATAATGAAATTTTAGAATCTATGGAAGGTGTTATTATTTCAGCCTTACTAAATAGTATTCGTATAACAAACAAAGACCCTCGTGAAAACACGGATTCTATTCCATTTCACAGCGAGGTTACCGACGCAATAGTAAAACGCGATCCTGATCTTGCAGAATTAAGTATGAAAAAGTTGCTAGGAGATGCTGAAAAACGCTTCAAAAAAGAATCTACTATTTTTAAATTAAATTAAAAATATTAAGTCTCTAATGAAAATAACTAATATAGTAAGTCATATTCTAAAACACGACCTTGGTGAGGAACTTGGTTATTCTCAACAGTATTACAGTAAACGCAGCGCACACTTAGTGGAAATACAAACTGATGAAGGAATTGTAGGATGGGGAGAGTGTTTCGGTCCGGGTAATGTAGCTATAGCGAACAAATGTATTGTAGAAAAAGTTATACAACCGTTGATTATTGATTATGACCCATTAGACCGTGAAGTCATCTGGCATAGAGTTTATAATCTACTTAGAGACCACGGACAAAAAGGAATGGTATTACAAGCACTTTCTGGAATTGATATAGCTCTTTGGGACATAGGCGGTAAAATCACAGGACAATCTATTTCAAAAATGATTGGAGGTCGACATAGAGAAAAAGTAGCTGTATATGGTTATGGAATGATGTTGAGAAAGGAAAATATAGACTCATTAACCTCTCGTTTTGCTGAAGAGGCAGCTACTATAAAAACTTCCGGTTATGTCGCAACAAAAATGAAAATTGGCTTAGGTATAGAAAAAGATTTAAAATTAGCTGAAGCAGTTCGGAAGGGTATAGGAGATGATTTTAAATTTATGGTAGATGCAAACCATTGTTACACTTTAGGAGATGCACTATATGTGGGTCGTGGATTAGAGGAATTGAATGCCTTTTGGTTTGAAGAACCTTTAGCTCCTGAAGATTGTATTGGTTATAAAGAATTGCGCAAAAAACTGGATATCAAAATTGCTGGAGGTGAAACGGAATTTACTCGCTGGGGCTGGAGAAACTTGTTAGAAAATAGGTGTTTAGATATAGCTCAACCTGAAGTTTGTGCCCTAGGAGGGATTTCTGAATATGTTAAGGTAATTACTCTAGCTCATTCTTACTTTGTCCCAGTAGTAAATCATGTCTGGGGCTCAGATATAGCTGTTGCTATTAATTTGCAACTGCTAGCCGCAATGCCACCTTTGCCGGGTGGCCTTTATCCCGCTGAACCAATTTTGGAGTTTGATACAACTTATAGTAGGTTTAGGGATGATTTATTGACAAACCCACTTGATATTAAGGGGCAGGTCAAAAAAAATGATGGATATGTTTCGATTCCAGATTTTCCAGGTATTGGTGTTGAACCTGATCGAGATTTCATCAAAAAATATACCATTTCGGAATGAACCGTATTGGTATAAAATTTAATAATTAACCTTAAATTAAGGATAAAAAATGAAAAATATTAAAAGGTTCCTTGCAATAGGATTCATAATGATTTTTTCTTATGTACCAATCGCAACTGCAAAGGATCTAGTAGCTTTATTGCTACCAGAAAATGTAAACCCTAGATGGGAAAGTCAAGATGCAGCTTTCTATGTGAAGCATATGAAAAAATTGGCATCAAATATTAATGTTGAAGTATTTAATGCTAACAATGATACCGCAGCCCAACAAAGACAAGCAGAACAAGCTTTATCGCGTGGTGCTAAAGTACTAGTAGTCATTCCAATTGATGGTGAAGCTGCTGCTGTAATTGCTGATATGGCTGCACAAGAAGGAGTACCAACAATAGCATACGATCGTATGGTACAATCAAAGAATACTAGTTTCTGGGTACAGGCAGATTTAAGGGCTTCAGGTCGTTCTCAAGCTGCACATATTGTAGCTAATACGAAGAATGGAGACACTCTTGTAATGCTTAAAGGTTCGCCAACTGATCCAAATGCTCCAACAATTTATCACGGACAAATGGACGTTTTAAGTTCTTTATTTCAGTCAGGAGAACGAGTTCTTGGATATGAAAACTGGACTCAAGGGTGGGATCCAGCTGTTGCAAGACGTTCAATGGATCAGGCCCTTACAAAGCTTAACAATAATGTTCAAGGTGTAGTATCTTCCAATGACGGAAACGCAGGAGCAGCAGTAGCTGCACTAGCAGAACAGGGTATGGCTGGAAAAGTTCCCGTTAGTGGATTAGACTGTACAGTTCAGGCATTACAGTTGATTCTTCTGGGACAAATGACACAAAGTGTTTGGAGAGATTTTAATTTAATGGCTGAAGCAACAGCAAAAGCAACAGTTGCTCTTGTTAATGGTAGTTCTCTTGATGGAGTGGTCAAGGGTACCTCACCAGCAAACTCTGCAGGTAAGGAAGTACCCATGGTTCCGGTAGGATTTTATAATGCAGTAGGAGAAAAGGGTGTTCAATATGTTATAGACAACGATCCTTCTATTTCAAAATCTGATGTTTGTAAAGGAGAAGCATCTAAAACTTCTTTTTGCAAAAGTTAATATGGGAAATTTCCTTAGGAAAATATAGTGAAGGATAAAAAAGAGATGGTTGGAAAAGATTCCCAACCATCTCCACATTTAATAGTTGAAAAAGTTAGCAAAAGTTTCGGAGCTGTTGAAGCCTTAAAAAACGTCAACTTTGAAGTAAAGATTGGTGAGGTTATGGGGCTAGTAGGTGATAATGGAGCTGGAAAATCTACTCTAATGAAAATAATTGCTGGAGCAGCAAAGAGTGATACTGGTAAATTTATCTTGGATGGTACTGAAATTAATATCAACTCACCACAAGATTCTTCAGATCTTGGGATTTCCGTTGTTTATCAAGATCTAGCTTTATGTGAGAATTTAAATGTTGCATCCAATTTGTTCCTAGGTCAAGAACCTGTATATGGTGGATGGTTTAAATTGTTACCTCGATTTATTAGACCAATGAATTCGTTAATCATGGAGCAAAAAACTAAAGAAGCTATTGAAAAACTTAAGGTCCAAACACTAGGTTCTGTTTTAACAAAAGTAAGTAATTTATCCGGCGGTCAAAGGCAAGCTATTGCTATTGCCCGTGCTACAAGAGTAAATTCTACTGTTGTCTTGTTAGATGAACCAACTGCCGCTTTGGGTGTTGCTCAGACAAGAGAAGTTTTAGATGTCATAAAGCAGCTTAGAAAAACTGGACATGCCGTTGTTTATATCTCCCACAATCTTAGAGATGTATTTGAGGTATGTGATCGTATCACCGTGCTACGACATGGACAAAATGTAGCTATCTTTGATTCTAAAAAGTCTTCTCCAGAAGATATTGTTTCCGCCATGACTCTTGGAGAAAATGATGCTTAATTCAATTTTTAAAAATTTTCAAAGAATAAGAGGAACTGGACTAGGGGCTGTTGCTCCAGTACTTTTTGCATTGGCAGCTATATGGATTTACTTTGGATTTACTGAACCGGCATTTTTAAGTGGCCGTAATTTTTATTATCTCTTCATGCAAAGTGCTGTAGTTGGAACTCTAGCTGTCGGGATAACTGTCGTATTAATTATTGGTGATATTGACTTATCTGTCGCAGCTACTTCAGGAGTATGTGCTGCTATTTTAGCAGTACTTTCTACAAATTTCGGTTTATCGCCCATTATAGCATGTCTTTGCGCAATTATAGCTGGAATAATAATGGGATTGGTACAAGGTGTATTGGCTGCTTGGGTTAGAATACCGTCTTTTGTAGTAACACTAGCTGGACTTTTGGGTTTCCAAGGATTGATGTTAAAGATCTTAGGTATTCATGGTGCCATAAATGTGAGAGATCCCTTTATAAGGGGTATAACTACTACCAACATCACTCCTATCTTAGGTTGGATTGGTTTTCTTATAAGTATATTAATTTTTGTTTGGATTATATATAGAAATAATACAAACCGTAGAAAAATGGGTTTAGAATTAACACCATTTTTTTCTGAATTAGGAAGGGTTGTATTTTTTGTAGTATTCGCTGGTTCTGCTGTAGCTACTCTTAATTCATATCGAGGTATACCTTTGGTTGTTATTTTGTTATTAGGACTAACTTTTTTTATAAACTGGATAACTAAATCTACTCCTTTTGGACGTTCACTTTTTGCAGTAGGTGGGAATTCTGAATCAGCTCGTAGAGCAGGAATTTCGATTCAAAGTATAAGGGTTGCAGCTTTTGGAATAGTCGGAGGAATGGCTGCAATTGGAGGTATAATTGGTGCTTCTAGATACGCATCAGTTTCTTTTAATGCCTTTGCTGGAGGCCCTTTACTACTAGAAGCAATCGGCGCCGCGGTTATTGGAGGAACTTCTCTTTTTGGTGGAAGAGGCAGTGTATGGAATGCTATATTGGGTGCATTAGTTATAGGTTCATTGGGAAATGGACTTGACCTTTCTGGAGCAAGTGCAGCTGATAAATTGATGTTTTCTGGTGGAATTTTATTATTAGCTGTATCAATTGATGCTCTGTCTAGAAAAAACCAAAGTAACAAATAAATTAAGGTAGTCTTTATAAACTATTTTAACAAAAATATATAAATAAAAAAATCAAATTAGCTTCAAATGTGGAATATAGAAGAGAGGAATCTTCTTAAACTAATACTTAAAGAGTTAATACCTGCTAGTGAAGATGGGAAAATTCCGTCTGCTGGATTGACGAATGTAATAAATTATCTAGAAAAAAAATCAAAAGAAGAACTAAGTGTAAAAAAACTTTTTAATGTCGGGATTTTAAGAGTTAAAAATTTCGTGATTTCAACGAAAAAAGATATAAATTATATTAATTCAAAAGATACTATTTTGTTCTTAAAAATACTTGAAAATGAGGAACCATTTTTCTTTAAAGAATTTTTGAAACATACTTACATGGGTTACTATAGTGAACCAACTGTTAGACCCTATTTCGGCGTTTCTTCTAATCCACCTCATCCAATAGGTTATGAAGTACCTCTCGAAGAATCTAATTTTTTAGAAAGTCTTGTAGAGCCTGTAAAAAAAAGAGGTGTTTGCTATAGAAAGTGTTGAAGATGCAAAAAAATGAAATTACAAAAAACCCTAAAGTAGATGTTTTGATTGTTGGAGCAGGTGCTTCTGGTGCCGCAATTGCTCACTCTCTAACTGAGTTGGGAGTAAGTATTACATGCCTTGAACAAGGTAATTGGGTAGATCACACGAATTTTCCGAGTACTAAGCCTGATTATGAATTGCATCGTTATTCTGATTTCAGCTGTGATCCTAATGTTCGTAAGCAGCCACAGGACTATCCAATAAATTCAGATGAGTCTCCAATAACTCCCGTAAATTATAACGCCGTTGGTGGTTCAACAATTAATTATCTTGGACATTGGCCTAGATTTCATCCATCTGATTTTCGAACTAGATCACTCGATGGCGTTGGAAATGACTGGCCAATAGATTATGAAACTTTAGAGCCTTTTTATGACATTAATAGTAATATCATGGGTGTATCTGGTCTTTCAGGGAATCCAGCATATCCTTATTATAAAACCACACTACCTCCTATCACAATTGGGAAATTAGGACAAATATTAGCAAAAGGATTCAATAAGCTTGGATGGCATTGGTGGCCTTCTGATACAACAATTCTTAGTCAAGAATATGAAGGTCGCTCTAAATGTGTAAATGCTGGAACATGTGACCTTGGCTGCGCAGCTGGAGCAAAAGCAAGTGTAGATATTACTTATTGGCCATTGCTTAAACGAAAGAGAGTGGAACTAAGAACACAGTGTAGAGTTCGAGAGGTCACAATTAATAATGACGGTATGGCTAAGGGAGTTCTCTACTATGATTCAGAAGGGAATTTACAGGAACAAAAAGCAGAAATAGTAGTGATGGCTTGCAATGGAATAGGAACTCCAAGAATATTACTAAACTCAAAATCTAAGTTGTTCCCAGAAGGTATTGCAAATCGAAGTGGACTGATTGGGAAAAATCTTATGTTTCACCCACTTTCTGGAGTGGTTGGCATTTTCGATGAGCCTATGGATGGTTTTAAAGGTCCTATGGCTTGTAGTATTCTAAGTCAAGAATTTTATGAAACAGATAAATCGCGTGATTTTGTCAGAGGTTATGGATTACACAGTGGCAGATATACTACTCCAATGACATATGCTCTTGGTGGATATGGAACGGATAAATTAATACCATGGGGTAATGAACATAGAAAAAGTATGGATGAGTATCCTTACTTAGCTGGGCTTACTGTAGTTACTGAAGATCTAGCAAGAGAAAGCAATGCAGTAACTCTTGATTCAGGCCTTACAGATTCAAATGGTATCCCTGCGCCAAAAATTTCATATAAGGTTGATGAAAATACAAAAAAAATGCTTGTTCATGGCGAAGAAAGAGCAAAAGAAGCTTTATTAGCTGCCGGGGCTAAAAAAATTATTTCTGCAGGAGGAGACGTATGGTGGCGTGCTGGATGGCATCAAATGGGAACTGCACGTATGGGTAATAACCCAGAAAATTCTGTAGTTAATTCTTGGGGTCGTTGCCATGATGTTAAAAATCTTTTTATTGTTGATGGAAGTATTTTTGTGACCGCAGGAGCAGTAAATCCAACCTGTACTATTCAAGCTTTATCTTTATATATAGGCGACAGTATAAAAAAAAATGTCGAAAATTTATTTGATTAAAATAAAATTTAATTTAAATTAAAACATAGATTTAACTAATTAAAAGTAATTAAAATAAAAAAGTGATAAAGCCATGTCTGATAGCTCTCGATTGGGGTAGCACGCGTTTTAGAGCTTGGTTGCTAGATTCCAAAGGAATTGAGATAGATAGTTTAGATGAAGAATTTGGCATACTAAATATAAATGATTCTCAATACATAAATGTATTTGATCAACTTCTTGGTTCTTGGATTAAAGAATTTGGGAGTATTCCAGTAATTGCTTCTGGAATGATTGGAAGTCGTCAAGGATGGATAGAAGCACCGTACTTAGATTGCCCTGCTGGACCTGAACAGTTAGCACAAAACTTAACTTTTTTAAATATAAATACTGAGTTAATTAATAATCCAATTTCAATGGCTATTGTTCCTGGAATAAAAGTCTTTGAGAATGGTATTCCAGATGTGATGCGTGGTGAAGAGACACAAGTAGCTGGACTATTATGGAGCAATCATCAAGTTGATCTATGCATTTTCCCTGGTACTCATAGTAAGTGGATTTTATTAAATGAAGGTAGAATAGAAAATTTTATGACATTTATGACAGGTGAAATTTTTTCTTTAATGGCTAAGCACAGTATCGTTAACAGGTTAATGGATGGTACATCATTCAAAAGAGATGACTTTATAATTGGATGTAAGCAGTCATTAAATAGCTCATATGGATTGCTTAAATCGATCTTTAGTGCACGAACTATGGGTCTTTTTGATAAAGTTATCCCTAAAGGGATTTATTCTTATCTTTCAGGAATAATCATTGGGAATGAAATTAAAGATGGCATAAAAATCTTTTATAATAATTCCGGTGAAAAAGGGAAAAAAATTATTTTGAATGGAGAAAACTCTTTATGTAATCTTTATAAAATAGCTTTTGAATTAGCTGATGTAAAAATTAACTTCGAAAAAAACAATGTTGTTGCTAAAGGTTTGTTTCAGATTGCTAATACAGCTTTTTTGAAATAATCAGATGGATATAGCACAAAAAAATATAATAAACGAATTGCCTTTAATTGCTATATTACGCGGTATTAGACCTGAAGAATGTATAGATATTGGCTGTGAACTTTTTAAAGTTGGATTCCGTATTATTGAAATACCTCTCAATTCTCCTGAAGCTTTTAAGAGTATTGAGAAACTAGCTCTAAAATTAAAGAATGGAGTTATAATTGGAGCAGGAACAATTTTAAATATGAAACAACTTAAAATACTTTCTGATGCTGGAGGGCAGTTAGCCGTTATGCCTCACACTGATTTAAAAATTGTCGAGATGGCAAAAAAGTTAAATCTTATTTGTTTCCCTGGAGTAGCGTCACCAACTGAAGCGATTTCTGCATTGGATGCCGGTGCTGATGGATTGAAAATATTCCCTGCAGAAATGATTATTCCTAAAGTTCTTAAATCTTGGAAAGCCATTTTGCCTAAGGATACAATGCTTTTTCCAGTTGGAGGAATTGAACCAGAATCGATAGCGCCTTATGTTTTGGCAGGAGCTACAGGGTTTGGAATTGGTTCAGCACTTTACAAACCAGGCAAAAATGTATTAGACGTTGTTAAAAATGGTAGAGATTTTATAAAAAGCTGGGAAAAAATTAAATTTTCATTGAATGAGAGCAAATAAATTTTAATTAATGTTGATCAATTTATTCAGAATGATTCGTTGCTTCGGACATAAGTGATTTTGGCCAACGGGCGGTGCCTTTATAACACCCGTATTTATTTTTCTCTCTTTTTTAAGGTAGGGGGCTACATCTGTAGCTCTCTATCTTTAATTACTTTGGCAGAAATATAAATTTATAGTGGGATAATTAAATTTAGTTTTTCAATTCAATTTTAATTAACGATCTTCAAAATAAAGAAATAGCAACATTATTAAAGAATCATGCATAGTCGTATTTTCCACCTCTAAGCAATGCGGACTGATAGGCTGGTTGCTGGTGAATTCGTTCAACATAGGATTGAATTGCAGAATATTGTTCATCAATAATACCATTGGCAATACTTGACTCCAAAGGGAAACTCATTTGGATGTCGGCACCACTTAAATAATCTCCTAAAAACCATTTCTTGCCTTCAAGGCTGGATTCTATGAAATCCAACAAACTCTGAATATTTGGATTTACAAATCCTGTTAGAATTTTATTAGAAATTGCTTTGGTAATCGGTTTCACAAAAAATGGAACTGGAGAACTTTTCACTCGATTAAAGATTAACCGTAGCAACAAAGGTGGAATCAATGATCCTTCAGAAAAATGTAACCAGTAACGATAATCCCGTTCCTGTTGACTTCCATACTTTGGAGTAATTAAAGAACTGTTTTTTCCATATTTCTGCATCAAATACTCAATAATAGCACCACTCTCTGCGATAATAACTTTTTCTCCACTACTGTCGTCATTGATAATAGGTGATTTACCCAAAGGGTGAATTTCGCGTAGGGATATTGGCCCCAGCATAGTCTTAACATCACGTTTATAACGAATGATCTCGTATTCCAATTTAAGCTCTTCCAACATCCAGAGAATCCGCTGAGAACGAGAGTTATTTAAATGATGAACTGTAATCATAATGAATTTAATAAAAGTTTAAAAATATTTTTAGATCGTTTATTAAATATTTCATAAATCAGATAGCTGAGAATTAAGTATTAAAAAATGAAATTTTTAAAAATAATTATAATTAAGGTGAAAATCATTTTTTTTGAACTACTTTTGTTTTTTAGATAAAATATATGATATGTATTTTAGACTACAATAATACTGTTTTCATAATCTATTTATCTAACTTTTACCATTGTATAATTCTTAATTTCCAACTCTCTCATCTTTTTTATCAGTTAAAGAAGTTGCTTAAATTGAATTATACAGATAACAAAATAAGAAGAGGGGACATTTATGAATCAAAAAAAATGTCTGCTTACTTTTTGCAAAGCAAATAGTTGGATCATTAAGATTAATAACCTTTTGAAGGATTAATTATATTCAATAATGATTTATTTTTTGAATATCTTTTAAAATTATCTAAGAATAAATATACTTTATCTTGTATTTCATTAGTATATCCACCCCCTGTATGTTGAGTAAGTATAAGGTTTGGGCAATTCCATAGTTGACTATTTTCATGTAAAGGCTCTTCTGATGTAACGTCTAAAACTGCGCCTTTAATTGTTTTATTTTTAAGCTTTTCTATTAAATTATTTTCATCAATCAAATCACCTCTACCAACATTAACAAGAATAGAATGTTTTGATAATGAATTTAACATAGTTTTGTTAAAAAGCATTTTAGTTGTTTTTGTGCCTGGTAATGCACAAACAATTATTTCGGCTAACTTTAATTTGTTAAGAATAAATTCTTTTGTTGAATGTGAGTCTATAAATGAACATTTGCAATCAAAAGGTTTCAAATATTTTGAAAATTCTTTGTTGATTGAACCTTTACCAAAAAATAAAACTTTTTTATTGTTTAAGATTTCTAATTTCTTTCTGATGGGATCTCCAACCCATTTCTTTTCTTTTTTTAATAATGGGAAAAGATCTGTCCCCCTATAGAGTGCAAGTACTCCTGCTAGTGCGGTTTGCGCAACTTGACTGGCAAAAAAACTCTTTAAATTAGTTATTATTACGTCGTTTTTTAAAAAGTTTTTTCTTATTTCTGAATATTCACCAAAACCAGTAGATTCTAATTGAACCCATTTTAATTTACTACTTTGTGGTATCCAGTTTGGAGGAATATTTCCAAACACAATCTCACATTTAAGAAAATTTTTATCAGCAGTTTTATTAAATACTAGACTAGAAAAATATAAATTATGTTTTTTTAAATTGTTTTGGATTATTTTTTTTTCTGAACCATCTAGTTCAAAAGCTATAAAAATATTCATCAAAATCTTTATTATTAGTGACTAATCCATATAGTTTTTGTCTGAAGATATTGATTCAAGGCTTCGGTACCTTGATCTCTACTCAAAGAACCCGATTGCTTGTAACCACCAAAAGGAGTTTTAATGTCTCCCTCTGAAAATGTATTTATGGAGATTGTTCCACAAGGGAGACTTTTTGCCATATGAAATGCTTCATTAATATCTTGAGAAAATACACTAGCATGAAGTCCATATTTAGAGTTTCTAGCTATTTTTAAAGCATCTTCAGTATTATTGACGGTAAGGATCCCAAGAACTGGACCAAATATTTCATCTTGGGCAATGGTCATATCCTCTGTTAAATTATCAAAAAGAGTTGGTTTTGCAAAAAAACCATTTTGATCACTCTCAGACACTCCGCCATACAAAAGAGTTGCTCCTTCATCAATACCTTTTTGAATAAAACCATCAACTGTTGCCAAATGTTTTTTAGATATCATTGAACCCATATTTGTTTCTGAATCAAGTGGGTCGCCAACTTGAATATCCTTTACTTTTTTTATAACTTTCTCCAAAAATTCTTCTTTTACATTACTGTGAATAATTTGACGCATATTTGCTGAACAGTTTTGACCACCATTCCAAAAAGCTGAATCTATAGCATTGTTTATTAAATCATCCGTTATTTTTGCATCACCTAAAACTATAAAAGGGCTTTTGCCCCCCATTTCAAGGCCAACAGTTTTCAAATTACTTTCACCAGAATATTTTAAAAAATAACCCCCTACTTCTGTTGAGCCCGTGAACGATACTGCATCAACGTCATTGTGTCTCCCTAGTGCTTCGCCAACATCACCAAAACCTGGTAAAACATTAAATACACCATCTGGAATTCCTGCCTCCTTAGCAATTTGTGCAACCCTAATTGCTGTTAAAGGGGTGTCTTCTGCCGGTTTTATTATTAATGAGCAACCAGCAGCTAATGCAGGAGCTGATTTCCAAACTGCCATCATTAAAGGGAAATTCCAAGGAACAACTCCAGCAACGACTCCTATAGGTTCTTTAACAATTAAACTAGTGATTGATGGTTCTGTAGGGCAAACTTTTCCAAACACTTTATCTATCAATTCTCCATACCATTGAAAGTGCATAGGCGCATCATTAGCAACTTCATCCACACAATCACCAATTAATTTTCCTGTATCAACACATTCAAGAACTGAATTTTCTTCGCCATGTTGTCTCAATAATTCCGCAAATTTAAGTAAAATTTCTTTTCTAAATTCTGGAGATGCTCTCGACCAAATTCCACTTTCAAAAGCTTTTCTTGAAGACTTAACGGCTAAATCTACATCTTTGAAATTACATTTAGCTACTGAACAAAGAGTTTCTCCAGTAGCTGGATTTATATTTTCAAATTTTTGACCATCAATTGCATCAACATATTTACCATCAATGAATGCTCTACCTTCAAAATTTAATTTACTAGCAATTGATTTATAGTTTGGTGTTTCCATTTTCCTCTTCTTTTATAATTATAAATTATTATTGCCAATAGTTATCATCTGGCTGACCTCTATCGACAACAACACAAGAATATACTGACTTTTCATCAAATGAAAAATCTTTTTCAATTTCATCATTCATAGTAATACCTAGCCCCGATATTTCAGGCTTTATAATATTGCCATTCTCAATAACTCTATGATCTTCAAACATTATTGGTTCTAACTTGTATGGTATCATTGGAAATTCAACTAAATTTCCATTGCATCCAAAAGCAACATGATAATTTGCCATAATTGCAACTGGTCCGCCCCAAGCATGTACAACAGGTACTATATTTTTGGTTTTTGCATGTTCAAAAACTTCTTTTACTGCATGCATCCCTCCAATTACAGATGCATCCGGTTGAACAAAATTATAAATATCTAAGTTTAACCTTTGTATCATTTCTGTGGGTGTGGTTATGATTTCTCCTCCACAAATAGCTATTTTAAGAGTTTCTTTTAATTTTTTAAATCCAATTATATCCATTGGACCAACAGCTTCCTCAAGAAATAAAATTTTTTCCTTAGTAATCTTTTTTACAGAGTTAATATAACTAATTACATCATCCGCATTTATGGGAGGATCTGCCAAATTCTGACACATATCGATACCAATATCGATACCATATTTTCTGGCCTCTTTTAATACCCAGGCAGTTCTTTTTATATCTTTAGTAACTGATCTAATCTTATATTTTTTTATTCCTAGTGATTTTAAAAGCTCTAATTCTTCAATAAAATGCTCTTTAGTATCACAAATACCTCCACTGCCATAAATTTCGATTTGTCCCTTTGAGCTATTCCCAAATAATCTATAGGCAGGGCATTTCTGGGTTTTTGATTTTGCGTCAACTAAAGCAATTTCTACTGCACTTGTTGTATGCCTTGCTGCACCCTGTAATGACCAGTAATCACAAACACTACATAAATCTTTATATCTACCTAAAATGTCAAACCCGTCTTTTCCGACAAGATATGGTGAGCATAGCTGTACAATTGCTTTAAATACGTTAGGAGCAAAAACTCCTAAATAACCTTCACCATAACCTTTAATACCATTTTCAAGAGTTACTTCAACTAATCCTATGGTTCTTTTTGGACCATTAGGGAAACATTCTAAAATTTCTGGATGCTTTTCATGACCATAATCCGCTGATAATAAAATTGGTCTTATATTTTCAATTTTACTCATTGAAATTTTAGATGAGGGACTTTAATTTTTTTCATATAATCAAGAGTTCTCTGTCTATATTTTTTACGAACATCTCTTGTTGGTGGCCTACATCTACTCGATGGAAGACCAACTAATTCCATACAAAGTTTATCCAAATATCCATCACCAGAAGTATAATTTGTTTCGATTTCTACCCAAAGTTTATAAAAAGGCATTGCTTCTTCAACCATCATTCTTGCAATTTCTTCAAATTGCTTATCTTTAACTTCAGTAATCAATTTTGCACCCCATTCTGGCCAAAAGTTACAAATATGAACCTCAAAAGATTTAGCATTTAATGGTTTCATTGCTGAATAGGGAAAGAATAAATTGTTATCAATTATTGTGAACCTATCAGAATATGTTGACGTTACGTCTTCAAATTCCATAGCATCAGTGCGGGGTGTGGCCCATTTTAAACCAACAATATTTTGAAGATCTATTATTCTTTCAATAAGTTGATTAGAAACACTTGTTGAAGTCCAAAAAGTATTATATAGAATTATACCGATTCCATTTGCTGCCTTGGATGCAGCTGTTATATACTCTGCAAAATCATCTTCTGTATGTTGGAAATAAAAGGGACATGAAACTTGAAGGAAATCATATCCATAATCTTTTGCAATAAAAGCTAGTTTTTCTAATTCTTGTGTATTTGTTGTTTGTCCACCTAGAGCAATTGGAACTCTTCCATTTACTATTTTAGCCCCTTCTATTGCTAATGCTGTTCTCTCATCAAAGCTCATTGCAGAAAAATCGCCTGCAGCTCCACCAAAAAGAAGTGTACAATTATTATTATCCAAACCATTACCTAATAAAAACTCTACATAATCTTCAAGGGCATCAAAATTTAAAGGCAAATCTTTTTCATCTTTGAATGGTGTTGGTACTGTTACATAACAACCTTCCAGTTTTTTTTTTAATAATCTCATATTCCATTATATACTTCTTAAGTATTAATTCTTTTCATTGATATATGCCAAGGAATTAATATTTTTTCCATCATTGTAACAAAACCAAAAACAGACAGGCCTAAACAAGTTAAGAAAAATATTCCTGCAAAAGCTAAATCCGGTCTCATATTTCCTGTGACAATGGAAATATAAAAACCAAGTCCTTGATCTGATCCTATAAATTCTGCAATTGTTGCTCCTACAGTTGCATTAATAGCTGCATATTTAAAACCGACAAAACATTGAGGTAGAGCAGCAGGCAATCTAATTTTAAAAAAAGTTATTAAAGTATTTGCTCCAGTAGATTTGTAAAATAAAGTAAGTTCATTACTTAATGAATTAAATGCTAAAATTGCATTTAAGACAATTGGGAAGAAACAAACTAAAACTACAATAATTACTTTTGGCATTAAACCAAAACCAAACCAAGAAATAAATAATGGTGCAAAAGCAATTTTAGGTGTCATTTCAATACTAACAAAGAAAGGATATAAAGTTCTTCTTAATATCGATGAAAAAGAAATAGCAATCCCAAATCCAAGTCCTAAAACTATAGCTATAAAGTATCCTAGTACCGTCTCTAAGCCTGTAACTCCAGTATAATAAATCAATTTGTCTAAATCTGCAGAACCTTTTGCAACAATCTCAGAAGGTGCCGGAAGAATATATCTTGGTATTTCAAAAAAAGGGATCGAATATTCCCAAAATAAAAAAAACCCAACAAAAAATAATACTAACATCCATCCGCTAGCAACCCATTTAAAAAATTTTTGCATATTAAGTGTATCTTTTATATAACTCCATATTTATGGAAAACTTCATGTATAGAAGTTAGGTAATTAATAAATTTTTTAGATCTTTTAACATTTAAATCTCTTGGATATGGAAGATCTATTTTTATTTCTCTATCTATTTTACCAGGCCTTGGAGTAATTAAAATAACTCTACTTGATAATTGTACGGCTTCTTCAATAGAGTGAGTAACAAATATAACAGTAGGTTTTTTAACCATCCACAATTTTTGAAAATCAGCTCTAATCTTTTCTCTTGTCATTGCATCTAATTTCCCAAGTGGCTCATCAAGTAGAATTATCTTTGGATCATGTATCATTGTTTGACAAAAAGCTGCTCTTTGCTGCATCCCTCCCGATAATTCATTTGAATATCTGTCAGCAAAATCTTCTAGACTTACAGATTTTAAAATATTATAAATTTGATCTTGATAGTCTTTTACTTTAAGTCCTCTTAATTCTAATTGTAATTCTATATTTGCTTTGATAGTTCGCCAAGGGACTAAAGTATTTTCCTGAAACATTATTCCTATATCCGTCTTTGGCTCTTTTAATAATTTACTTTCAAATTCTACCTTACCACTGGTTGAATCCAGTAATCCCGCAATCATTAACATTAATGTTGATTTTCCACAACCAGATGGGCCTAAAACAGAAACAAATTCTCCGCTATTTATACTTATATTTGCAGGGCCAAATGCATGAATTTCCTCATTACCACTAACAAATACTTTGGTTAAATCTGTTATTTCTATAAATTTTTTCATTTGGAAAACTTTAAACTGGCCGAAAATTATTAATACTCGACCAGTTCCGTAATGTATTAATTAATTTACGAATTTATTCGTATAAAAGTCAGATGCCTTAGCGTTTTTATCTAAGTCATTATATTCTTTCATTAATTTAACCATACTGTTCCAATCAGAAGGAACGTTTAAACCAAGAACTCTATTCTTGTTAGCCCCGGAATATAATATTCCTAAAGTAACATCTAATACTTCTCTTGATTGAGCTTTACCAGCTTTTTCAGCCATTGAACCGCCAACTATGTCTGCTATTGCATCAACGGCAGCATCCGGGTTTTTTTCTGCTTTAGCATAAGCTTCCATTGTTGCTTTAATAAATCTTTTTGCTAAACCTGGTTTATTTTTAATTGTATCATTATGTGTGGCTATGCAGTATCCAACTTGATTAACTCCAAAATCAGAATAAGGGAATGCTATTGGTTGTGCACCACCATTTGCTTTTATTTCAGCTGGCTTATCGTCTAAACCACCAAGAATAGCAACAGCTCCACCACTTCCTTGAAGATAGCTTGAAACAAGAGCTCCGTCTGGTACATTTGTTATATTAACATCAGATTCTTTAAGACCGGCATTAGATAAAACAATTGGGAAAAAAGTGTTTACCCCTGCATTAGCAGTAGTCAATATTTTTTTACCTTTTAAATCTTTAATTGTTTTGACTCCACTATCTGGTCTTACAAGAATAGCTTCTGTGCCCATAGCATCAATCACACCAATAGATTTTATTGGAGCACCTTTAGAGGCAAGGTCTGTCATGGCGCCACATGAACCATAAGAAAAATGACTATCTTTATTAGCCACTAATCTGTGCGCTGAACTTGAACCATTACCAGATCTAATATCTATATCAATACCATGTTTCTCGTAAATACCATCAACAAAACCTAATGCAAAACCCGCATGCGAACCATAATACATCCAGTTTAATCTTAATTTAACCTTATCTGCAGCAAATGAAGCTGTCGAAGTTAGCAATAAAATAATTGCAAAATTGCAAATATTTTTGATTATATTT
>CACIWU010000011.1 GCA_902590435.1 uncultured SAR324 cluster bacterium
TGAGCTGCCTGCAAGGGTTGTTACTACAGTGGAAAGACTAAATGAATTCCCCTGCATAGATCCTCCCATTTGCTCCACTATTGTAACATTATCTGATGATACACTAGAAAAATTTGAGTCACCATCAATAGCATATGCTACGTATGTTCCTGTATTCAGTCCTGAGGCGCCCAAATTTGTGTTTGTATCAGCCGAACTGATTGAAACACTGTTCCATAAACTTCCCGATGCACTTGTAATACTTGAAGCACTACTAACAGATACGCTGGTGTTAACAAGATAAGCCGTTCCAGTCTCATCAACTCTTACTACTGCATTTTCTGAGGTTGTTATGGTATCACTAGTTAGGGTAACAGTTGGATTTGCTACAGTAACACTGTTGGTTGAGACATCAGAAAAGTTACCTGCAGCATCCACCGCATATACTTTGTATGTACCTGGAGTTAAGCCACTAGCAGGCATATTAGTATTGGTATTTGCAGATTCTATAGTTACACTATTCCATGTACTGTCAGATGCACTAGTAATATCGGTCACATTATCCACAGAAACACTTGTATTTACCATATATGCAGTACCTGTTTCAGTACTTCTTACTGATGCATTTTCTGAAATAGTTATTGTTGCAGTTGTAACACTGGCAGTTGGATCATAAACATCAACAGTAAATTCAGAAACATCAAGGGTATTACTTTCATTAAGAGCCCAATCAGCAACTATAATTGTACAATCACTATACGTTGCGTCACTCAGCGTGTTAAAAGTAATTGTATTATTTCCAGAAGAAATTACAGTTGAGTTTGATGAACAGGAACCTCCATAGGTAGTTGTACCATTTTCTGTAGAAGAAAATGTATAATTCGGTGTAGAATCTCTGATTGGAGATACTATTGCTGTTACCTCTGCTATAGTAGGATCAGTAAGATCCATTCCACTTTCAATTCCTTCATCTTCAGGACTATATCCACAACCGACAAAAAATATAACAAGAAATAACGTTAAAATATTTTTCATTAAAAATTATATCCTATTCCAAGTAGAAATGATGAACCACTTATTGAGTACTTTTTTTCTAGAGTAAAGTGTGATGTTCCATGAGTCAAAAGCTCTGTTGTATTCGTACCTTGAAATTCTTTATAATCGATACCGCTATACCTAAATCCTATAAGAGCCTCTATACCAAACCATTGCATTCCAAATATACCAAATATTCCATACCCAAAAACATCTTCAGTTGAATATTTAGCTTTAGAGGATTCAACAGTTATATCTCCCTTACCGTCATAAACATATGCAATACCTGAAGTTATTGTGTAATCTTTCACAAAAAGAGTATAAGACAAATCTAAAGACGAACTGTTCATTTCATATAGAATATTTTTTGAAGAAGTATTGTTAAAAGACATTTGATTTAATCCAAGTCCATAATTTTTCCATATTAATAAGAGTGAATTATTTGAAGATGTGCTTTCTCCGGATGTCTTTCCTAAAAGAGCACGTACTCTAAAGTTATTTTCAAAATCTGATAAATCTTTATCTTGTCCGCCCTCAATCTTTTCCCTTTTTATATTTTTACCATCAACCCATTCTTCTTCAATTATTCCATCATTGTTATAATTTTTAACATTCCATGGTTTTCCTTCTTTAAATTCTCCCACTTTAATTCTTCCACTTTTATAGGTATAAGTACCTTGTCCATGAAGCATTCCATTTTTTAATTCTCCAACATACTCGCCATAAGAAGAATTTAATACTCCTGTACCATTTGGCTTACCATTTTTTATTTCGCCTTTATATTTCCAATGTTTTTTTTCATTCCCTTTATCCATCCAAACTAATTCACCTTTGATTCTTCTAAGAAATAAAATACCTGTTTCATTATTATCCGGAGAATCCAAATGTAATGTGAGTCCATCCGATGCAAAAATAGGAAAACTAAGACTTAATAAAGATATGGAAATTATTAAAAACTTCATTAGCATTAGATTAAAAAAAATAAGTGACAAAATCTGTGATGCTAACATAAATATATTTATTATTCAAGAAGTTAGAGAATATGGATTAATTTTATTTCCCAAAAATAAGAACTTAATTTTGAGGGAAGGAAGTAAATATTTTTTAAAAGTTTTTTACATAATCTTTTTTAACCTCTACCTACATAAGGCATTTTAGTTGCCATAACAGTCATAAATAAGACATTCGCATCTAAAGGTAGATTAGCCATGTGAACAACCGCATTCGCTACATTTTCAACATTCATCCGGGGCTCTACTTCAATTTTACCATTAGCCTGAATTATTCCCTCCTCCATAGAAGTAGTCATTTCTGTGGCTGCATTTCCTATATCAATCTGACCGCATGCAATATCATATGGACGCCCATCAAGAGAAGTCGAACGAGTTAAGCCGGTTATAGCATGTTTAGTTGCTGAATAAGGAGATGAAAAAGGCCTTGGAACATGAGCGGATATAGATCCGTTGTTTATGATACGTCCACCCTTGGGTTTTTGGTTTTTCATAATCTTAAATGCCTCTTGGATACATAGGAATGTACCTGTTAAATTAACATCTATAACATTTTTCCACTGTTCGTATGTTAATTCTTCTAAAGGAATTGATGGGGCACTTATGCCTGCATTGTTAAACAATAAATCAAGTCGACCAAATCTATCTTTTGTTGTTTTAAATAATTTTTTCACGGATTTAGGATCGCCGACATCAGTTGGAACTAGTAATGTACGTTTGTTAGGATCTTCAACCTCTTCTAAAGTTTTTTTCAAAGAATCTATATTACGACCTACAAGTACCACAGAATAACCTTCATTCAACAAAGCCCATGTAGTACTGCGACCAATTCCACTCCCTGCTCCAGTTACAACTGCAATTTTTGAAATTGAACTCATTTTTAAATTATTAAAATATTTTTTGAATTAGAGTTGTTAAAATATTTCAATTCAACAACCTCTTGATACAAAGATGTTCTTATTCCCTTGAATTTTATATATTATTTTTTCTCTTTTACATTCCCAACTATCTACAGGATCATTAATATTCCATGTATCAAAAAGCTTTTTATTTTTTTTAGAAATTATACCTCTTCCAGGGTATGCATAATTCATATACATATACACCCTAGCAATATCTCCTCTAATTGTTTTTCTAGGTTCAATTTTTTTATTCTTTATCTCAAAATCACATTCTCCATATTTTCTATCCTCACCATTTATAATTGACATAGGGTAATTACTCCTCAGTCCATTAATTTCGCCAATCGTCGGAAATAAATTATGCATATCTGCCAACATAAACCCAAATTTTTTGCTTATTTTTGCTGCACATTTGCGCCCCTTATATTTCTTGCCTTTTTTAGTAACACACTTTGGATGGCCATTTTTCCATTCAGAAAGGGAGTTACCAAAATCATAAGCTGGAACAACGTGTTCCCATTCTATACGATTTGCTCTTTCATTATCATTTTTCGGAATATATCCACATGAAGAAAAGTTTGGTTTCTTCAACTTAAATGAACAGCCACAATAAAAGGTAATAGCATTAGATTCATAAATCTTAAGAAGTAATTTCTTTGATTTTGAGAATGTTTTTATGCTCTTATTTTGAGGATATACATTTGAAGATATTATAATTAATAATACAAAAAATATTAAATATCTCACACTTTATTTTTAAAGATTATTTAAAATTAAAGCGAAATATACCACCAGAAATATATTTTTTCAAGAATTCGATCTAATTCAAAAAAAAATATAAATAATTTATTGTTAAATTTATAGAAAAAATTTTTAATAATAATTATAGTTAATTATTATTAATTAATAAAAAAATCATAAATAAAGTAAAATCGTTTGCTTTTAAAATCTATGATTTTAAATCGGTTAGATCAAAAATAATGAATGCTCTAGAAACAGCTAAAGATTGGTCTGAAAATAAGTTCTTTGACAAGCAAACACAAATAGAAGCTAAAAGAATTTTAGAAAAAAATGACCAAATGGAAATTGAAGATTGCTTCGCAAGTTTTCTTGAGTTTGGAACAGGGGGACTGCGAGGGATCATGGGAGTAGGTACCAATAGAATAAATCAGTACACCATTCAAATGGTGACTGAGGGATTATCCAGAATTATTGAAAATTCATTAATTCCACCGAAAAAAAATGGTGTAGTAATTGGTTATGATAGTAGAAACAACTCTTTTGATTTTGCAAAAAAAACTTGTGAAGTTTTATTAGCGCATGGGTTAAAAGTATATCTATTTAGAGATATTGCACCAACTCCACTTGTTTCTTGTGAAATTTTAAGAATTAGAGCAATCTGCGGAATTATTATAACAGCAAGTCATAATCCACCAGAATACAATGGATATAAAGTTTATTGGGATAATGGAGGACAAATAGTGCCTCCCATTGATCAGCAAATAATGGATGAGGTTAAAAAGATTAAGGAATTTGATGAAGTAAAAAAAATTTCATTTGATGAAGCAAAAAATAATAAAAACTTTTCATGGGTAGATTATGAATCTGATCAACACTATTTAGATTCAGTAAGAAGTTTGAGTCTGGGAAATAAAGAACAAAATAAAAATTTAGGTATAGTTTTTAGCCCTTTACATGGAACAGGAGGGAGATTAGTGCCAAAGCTATTAAAACTTCAAGGTTTTTTAAAGTTGAAAGAGGTCCCCGAACAAATGAAACCTGACGGAAACTTCAGAACATTATTTTCACCAAATCCTGAGGACATCTCTTCATACACAATGTCAATAGATACTGCTAATAAAAATGATGAACTTATTTTGGTAAACGATCCTGATGCAGATAGATTGGGAGTTATGGTTAGAGATTCAAAAAAAATCTTTCAATTTTTATCTGGTAATCAAATTGGAGTACTTCTACTGGATTATATCCTTTCCCATTTGAATTCAAAAAAGTTGTTAACAAAAAAAAGTGCTATTATAACTACATTCGTCTCTTCTCCTCTTATAAAAGTAATTGCCAAAGATTATAAACTAGAAGTTTTAGAGGTTTTAACAGGATTTAAATGGATTAAACAAGCTGCATTAAATTACGAAAAAGAATTTGGGGGTAAATTTATTTTTGCCATGGAAGAAAGTAATGGATATTTAATGGGAGAACATTCTGGTGATAAGGATGGTATCTGGGCTGCAATGGCTTTCGCGGAAATGAATGCAGAACTCAAACAAAATCATCTTACTCCAATTGATAAATTGGAGCAAATTTATAGAAAATACGGAGCACATTTGGACAAACTTGAAACAAAAACAATAAGGGGAAAAAGAGGCATAGAAGAGATTTCAGGAATTATCACTAAACTGAGGAATTCTCCCCCATCTATAATTGGAGGCGAAAAAGTTTTAAAAATTACAGATTTGTTAAAAAATAAAATTATATATACTGAAAAAAATTTAGTTACGAAAGGGCCCGAACTTCCGATTTCAAACGTTATTTCTTTCGAGCTTAGTAGTGGTTCCAGAATAATAGTAAGGCCATCGGGAACGGAGCCTAAAATTAAATATTATTTCAACCTATGTGGAGAAAACATTGAAACACTAAATAAAAAATTTTTACAATTGCGGAAGAGTATTATTAATAATTAATATAATAATTTTAGATACAAACAATACTTTATCCTCAGTCATTAATGTGAGTAAGAATAATGATATTTGTTTTTACTGATACACATTAATACTTATATAATGAAGTTATGGTAACCCAAGATAAACAATTACTAAAAGTCATTTCACCAAGGGAAAAACATTGGGTTGGGGATGGATTTTATGTGAGTTCCATTTTTTCAATGCACTCCGAAGATTACAAGAATATTAGTCCATTTATTTTATTTGACCATGCACCACCAAAATATTTTCCTCCAACTAAACAAAAGTTAGGGGTTGGTGAACATCCTCATCGTGGTTTTGAAACCGTTACTTTTGCCATTCGTGGAGAAGTTGAGCACCGAGACTCAAGTGGTGGGGGGGGAACAATTACCACAGGTGGTGTTCAATGGATGACTGCTGGTTCTGGATTAGTTCATGATGAATTCCATTCCACTAAATTCTCTCAAGAAGGCGGAGAATTTGAAATGATTCAACTCTGGGTAAACCTTCCATCAGATTTCAAAATGACAAACCCTAGGTATCAATCTTTTGATGAAGATGATTTTCCAATTGTATTTAAGAATAATAACAAGTTAAATATTAAGATTATTGCTGGCAGTTTTGAATCCGTAGTATCCCCTGTGGAAACGTTCTCTTTAATCAATATTTATGAAGTAAAAAGTTTGAAAAATTCTAAATTGGAGATTACTTTACCAGAAGGTAGCAATACCTTGTTTTTTCAATTGTCAGGCAAATCATGGATTGGAAATAAAAAAATACATCAAGGATATTTGGGGATTTTCAATCGAACTGGTTCTTTAATTAAGTTAAAGATGGAAGGAAATTCTAAGGCATTAATTTTAAACGGAGACCCTATCGATGAACCTATCTTTGCCTATGGTCCTTTTGTTATGAACACAGAAAAAGAATTGATAGAGGCTTTTCGAGATTTTCAAGAAGGTAAGATGGGTAATTTGGTTTTGTAAGCAAAAAACATCATTTTCGGTTAATCAGCTAATGTTTCATTGTTCTCCATTAATTTTCAATCCCTGTAATTCATTGAAATATTGGTGGGCCAGCAGGGACTTGAACCCCGGACCGGGCGATTATGAGTCGCCAGCTCTAACCAACTGAGCTACTGGCCCTAACCAACAGAAATATATTAACTTTCATTAAGAAAAGAAAACAAGACTTTTTATTGAAAAATTATAAATAGTTTTGAAAACAAAATTTAATATATCTAATTAGGTAGTAGTGAAAATCTCATCATTGGTGAATGGCGTTTAAAAAATCTTTCAGAACAGTTTGCAAGCCTCAATAAAAGAGATTCTTCCCATGGACGCCCCATAAGCTGCATACCAACAGGTAATCCCTGAACATCATAACCTACTGGGAAAGAAATTGCTGGAAAACCTCCAATATTTGCTTCTGGAGCAAAACGCATTAATTCCGTCAAAGTTTTAAGATCTGATTCTCCGTCAATTAAAGCATCTGGAAGAATAGGTGGTGCCGTTCTAGCAGTTGAGGGTGTAACAATAGCGTCAACATTCTTAAAAATTTCATTTAAATTCCTTATCAATTGAGAACGAAGACGCTGTGCTTTTATATAATCAGTACCAGTAAACTCTTTTGCCAGTGTTAGATTAAGTAATGTATCTAAACTAAACGGCTGACGAAAAGTTTTAAAATGTTCTTGCATTGAAGTAAGCATCTCAGTAGCAATCGTAACAAGATGAGCCACATGCGTTTCATTTAATTGAGGAATTTCTATTTCCTCTACTTTAACACCTTTAGATTTAAATGACTCCAGCATTTGCTCACAATTTTGAACAATATCTGCCGAAGCATGACTAAACCATGGAGGGAATATGCCTAATTTAAGTCCCGATAATTCTCCATCGTTGAAATTATGCAAATCTACAGATGGTTGGTTTCTTGTGATAATTTGTTTGGAATCAGGGCCGGCTAAGAAATAATATGCAAGTGCAGCGTCTCTAACTGTAGATGAAATAGGGCCCACCGTAGAAAGACTCCAATTAAGAGGAACACAGCCTGCTGAACTGATCCTTCCCCAAGTTGTTTTTAAACCTACGACCCCGCACAAACTGGCTGGAATTCTTATAGATCCTCCGCCATCAACACCCAGAGCAATAGGACATAGTCCTGCAGCTACTGCAGCAGCTGAACCACTTGCAGATCCTCCCGGATAGTGATCAAGATGATGTGGATTTCTTGTAGTGCCACATTTAGTATTAAGTCCTGTAACTCCAATTCCTATTTCATGCATATTTGTTTTTCCAACCATCAATGCTCCAGCAGAACGTAAACGTTTAACAACTGTCGAATCTTGTGTAGGAGATTTCTTGTTGTAGAATTTGGTTCCCACCATTGTCGGAAAGGGAAGCATGTCTAATTCGTCTTTAACTGCTACTGGGACTCCATCCAATATTCCTTTCGATTTACCTTTTTTGTAACGCTCTGCTGATTCTTTTGCCTGTAACATTAATTCCTTTTCATCCCAAGCAACAAAAGGCTTTAATGGTACTGCACTTTCTTCAATACTGCGTAAAATGTCCATAAAACGCATTGCAACATTTACAGGATTTGTTTTTCCTTCGAGATATGAAGAATTAAAATCTGAAGCAGTTTCAGGTTGATAAAGACTTTGTTTTTTAGGAATCTCACTTCCTGAAACAATTTCAGGTTTTAATTTTTTATCTGTCAGATCTAGAAAATGCTCGATAGATATTTTGGCTGTATTTGACGAAATTTTACTCTCGATAGTATGTACTGGAGTCATTACAGGATCATCTTCAACTTTGCATCTACGTAATCTAGTTAGACCTCCTTGACGCAAAAGTATAGGGATTATTAATAACCTAATCCCTGGGAATCTAATAAGAGTTACTAAGATCTTAAGTGCACGCCCTGATGTCCTCGGAAGACGAATAGATTTAAGATTATAAACAGATTTCTCTTTTTTTGGAAATAACCAAATGAAAGTTAAAATTTTTTTAAATTTTCCAGATATTGATTGAGTTATAGTAGTTTTATTTCCCATTTAAATTATATTTTTCACAAACTAATTTGGTAATTCACATACAAATCTAGCCCCATCAGTTACATCTGGATCAATCCAAATTTTTCCTTGATGAGCTTCTACTATTTTTTTAACCGTTGCTAAACCAAAACCATATCCTTCAACGTCATAATTCAAACGAGAACTTGTTTCAAAAACTTTATTTTGATGCTCTAACATGATACCTGGGCCATTATCACGTATCCAAAAATTAACTGAATTATAATTTTGATCTCCACCAAATTCAATCTCAACTGGATTAAGATCCCCTCTATATTTAATTGAGTTTGAAATCAGATTTTGCCAAACTTTAAGCATTCTAATTGGATCACAAAATACTTCCGGCATTTCAGGTAATTTTGAAAAACTAACCATTCCTTCTCTTTCTGCATATTCAAAATTTTCTATTACACTTACTATAAGCCTATTCATTGATACTTCTTCTAGATTACCAATGACTTGGCCAGCTTCCGCATAATCTAGTTGGGTATTAATAAAATCAAGCATTTTTTGAAAAGTTAATGGTATTCTATCCAGAATATCTTTTAAACTTTTTTCTTCTATAATTTCAGGATGCTCTCTTTTAAGTCGATGGAGAAAAAAATTATATAAACTTGCTGCACCCACTAGGGGAGATTTTAGATCATGACTTACTGTGTGAGAAAAACTGCTCAGCTCTTGTTTTTTTTGAAACAACTCCTTATTTAGTCTCTTAATTCTGTCTAAATCTTCTTTATTACGCAAGGCAGATTTCACACGAACCAACAAAGTAATACGATCAACTGGCTTATATATGAAATCAACAGCACCTTTATCAAAAGATTCTTCAAATGATTCCAATCCCTGTTTAGCAGTTACCATTAATATAGGAATATCTTGAAATTCAGGAATCTCTTTAATTCTTTTTGTTACTTCAATTCCGTCCATTCCTGGCATCATAATATCCATCAAAACACAATCGGGCTTCCATTCTTCTATAATTTCCAACGCTTCTTGACCAGACAAAGCATGATAAAATTCACAATTTAATTCTCTTTTCAAGTAATCTTCAATTAATAATATGTTATCCTCAATATCGTCAACAATTAAAATTTTTCTTTTAATCATAAAGATGTTTGTTGAAAATAGAAATTTTTTGAAAAATATATTTTTAAAAAAATATTTTTTTGTAACAAAAAATGTTTTACTCTTAGGTGGCATCTGCAAAATTCGTTCTATTTTGAGAAACTTTACTAAATATATAATGTTATTTTTAAAAAAATAGTTTTATCTTTTAATCAATTTCCTATGAGGGAATTTTAAAATCTTTCTTTCAAAAAAACATCTCATGACAAAAAAAATTAAAACTTCTGTTTTGGCTCCATTGGTCTCATTAAATTATGATATTTTTCCAATAGAAGAAATAAAATTTCGTTCCCTCGAGTATTATAAAAATATGAATAATAGGAGAACAGTTCGTGATTTTTCCAAACGACTAGTACCCATTGAAATCATTGAAAACTGTATTCTTACTGCTGATACAGCTCCCAATGGCGCTAATCAACATCCATGGCATTTTGTAATTGTATCGGATCCGGATATCAAGCGCAGAATCAGAAATGCAGCTGAAAAAGAAGAAGAAAGATTTTATAACAGCAGAGCTACCAAAGAATGGCTTGAAGCCATATCCCCACTTGGAACAAATGAAAAAAAACCTTTTTTAGAAACAGCACCTTATTTGATTGTTATTTTTGCAAAAACTTATGGATTAAGTGTTAAGGGCAAAATAACTAAAAACTATTATGTCAATGAGTCTGTTGGTATTGCAACTGGATTTTTAATAAGTGCTTTACACCAATCCGGGTTAGTTTCTTTAACTCATACACCTAGTCCAATGGGATTTCTAAATAAAATCCTCAACCGACCAAAAAATGAGCGTCCTTTTTTAATTCTAGTAGTGGGATTCCCGACTAAAAGTGCAAAAGTACCTCATATAAAAAGGAAATCATTGCATGAAATAACTTCATACTATTAAGTAATAGGAGATGGAATTTTAATAACAATTTAATTAAGATTGTAAACTAATATTTCCAAAGTTATTATGTATTAATTTTAAAAAATATTTATAAATTAAATAATTCCATGAAATACCAAACAGCTAAAACTATTTACCTGAAAGATTACACGCCTCCAAAATATTTAATAGACAAGGTAGATTTAAAAATAGACTTGTTCGAAGAATGGAGCAATGTAAAAACAATTATTAAATTTAGAATTAATCCTTATTCTATAGAAAAGAGTGGAGACCTTAAGTTAAGTGGTCAAAATATTAAACTAAAATCTGTCTTACTGGATAAAATAAAGCTTAACAAAAATCAATATCATGTTGATGAAACACACCTAACAATTTTAAACGCACCTAAAGAATTTGTTCTTACAACTGAAGTATCTATTCAACCTCAGAATAATACTGAACTTGAAGGACTTTATAAATCTGGATCAATATTTTGTACGCAATGTGAGTCAGAAGGATTTCAAAAAATTACATTTTTTCTTGATCGTCCTGATGTAATGTCTCTTTATACTACTACAATTACAGCAAATTCGAAGCTTTATCCAACTTTACTCTCTAATGGGAATATGATCGATAGTGGTAATTTAAGAGATGGAAGACACTGGGTAAAATGGGAAGATCCATTTCCAAAACCTTCATATCTTTTTGCTTTGGTAGCAGGAGATTTGAAAAATATTGAAGATTCATTTAGAACATCTTCTGGAAGAAATGTTAAGTTAAAGATTTTTGTTGAATCAGAAAATATTAAATATTGTGATCACGCTATGAAATCACTTAAAGAATCTATGCATTGGGATGAAAAAAGATTTGGTAGGGAGTATGATCTTGATTTATTTATGATAGTGGCCGTTAATGATTTCAATATGGGAGCTATGGAGAATAAAGGACTTAATATTTTTAATTCAAAACTTATTCTTGCATCAAAAGAAACTGCTACAGACAATGACTTTTACAATATACAAAGTGTTGTAGGACATGAATATTTTCACAATTGGTCTGGAAATCGTGTAACTTGTCGAGATTGGTTTCAACTTAGTCTAAAGGAAGGATTTACCGTTTTTCGCGATCAAGAATTCTCTTCTGACTTAAACTCAAGGGCTGTTCAACGTATCAATGATGTTGATAGGTTAAGAATGTATCAGTTCCCTGAAGATGCAGGTCCAATGAGTCACCCAATTCGTCCTGACTCTTACATGGAAATAAATAATTTCTACACAATGACCGTATATGAAAAAGGGGCTGAAGTAGTAAGAATGGTATACACTCTTCTTGGAGAAGAAGGTTTCCGTAAGGGTAGTGATCTTTATTTCAAACGTCATGATGGACAAGCTGTGACCTGTGATAATTTTGTTACTGCAATGGAAGATGCAAATGAGGTAAATTTAAACCAATTCAAAAACTGGTACAGTCAATCAGGGACACCTGAATTACACGTAAAAGGATCTTATGATTCTTTTAAAAAAACTTATACGATAAGTATTAGACAAACCTGTTCTGACTCTCCAGGACAAAAAGGTTTTGGAGAAAAACAAATTTTTACAGAAAGAAATTTGAAGAAAGGGGTTCATCTTGGGAACCAAAATAATAAAACACATTTTCAGAAGAAGCCTTTTCACATACCATTTGCAATTGGATTGCTAAATCCAGACGGTGAAGATATTCCTTTAAAGAGTTCTCAGCCTTTAAAAGGTAAAAACTTTAATACGATAATTTTGAATATTCGTAATGAAAATGAAAATTTTGTTTTAGAAAACATTAAAGTTAAACCCGTTCCTTCTTTGTTAAGAGAATTTTCAGCACCAGTAAAATTAAATTTTGATTATAGTGATGAAGACTTGGCTTTTTTAATGGCAAATGATTCAGATGAGTTCAATAAATGGGAAGCTGGACAAAAACTAATGATTAGAGTAGCTTTGAAACAAATTAAACTTCTTCAAAATAATGAACGTCTAAATTTACCTTCAGAATTGGAATATGCTTTTAAAAGTATTTTGAATCAAACTTTAGATGATAACTCTTCTCTTATGGCTCTTGCGCTTAGTTTTCCCAATGAAACATATTTGGCTGAGTTTATGGATATAATTGATGTTGAAGCAATTCATAAAGCCAGAAATTTTTTAATGACAGAAATTGCACGTAAACTCCATTCAGATTTCGAAAAAACATATTTTAAATTACAAGAACAAAATGAATTCAAAATCGATCCTATTTCGATGGGGAAACGTAGTTTGAAAAATCTGTGTCTTAGTTACTTATCAGGATTAAAAAATTTGGAAGTAAGACGCTTAGCAAAAACACAATTCGATAAAAATAATAATATGACAGATATTGTAGGTGCTCTTAGTGCTCTAACTCATATTGATTGCCCAGAAAGGGAAAAAGCTTTTAGTGAATTTGAAAAAAAGTGGGAGAATAATTCGTTAGTGATGGACAAATGGTTTTCTCTACAAGCAATATCTCAACTACCAAATACATTGGAAATTGTGAAAAAATTGACTCTTCATCCATCTTATGAAGAAAATAATCCTAATAAAATTCGATCTTTGATAAGCTCATTCTCTAGATTTAACCAACTACGATTTCATGCTTCAGATGGTTCAGGATATAAATTTATTGCGAATCAAGTCCTAAGAATTGACCCTCTAAACCCACAAACTGCGGCTAGGCTTGTTGGAGTTTTTAATGGTTGGAGAAAATTTAATAAGGAACAAAAATCAAAAATGAATGACCAGCTTCAAAGAATTATAAAAACTCCTAAAATTTCAGGAGATGTTTTTGAAATTGTATCTAAAGCATTGAGTTAATCTCTAATTAATGGTGAGAAGGTAATTTATATGGACCCTAAATTTTACAATTTTGATACTTTAAGTCTACACGGTGGACAACGCCCAGATTCTAATACAGGTGCTCGTGCAGTACCGATTTATCAAACAACTTCTTATGTTTTCCAAAATAGTGACCATGCAGCTGCACTTTACAATTTAGAGCAAGGTGGACATATTTACAGTCGAATTTCCAATCCAACTGTTGCTGTTCTTGAAGAAAGAATAGCCGCATTAGAAGGAGGGACTGGCGCAATTGCTACAGCATCAGGACAAAGTGCATTATTCTCTACTATTGCTACATTAATGAGTCAAGGGAGCCACATCGTTTCTTCAGCTTCTCTATATGGTGGAAGTGTAAACCTTTTTAAGAATACATTACCCCGTTTTGGTATTGAAACAACTTTTGTAGACCCGCGAAAACCTGAAGAATTCAAAAAGGCAATTCGTCCAGATACTAGATTAGTTTTTGGAGAAATAATTGGTAATCCTGGACTAGAAATATTAAATGTCCCAAAGATCTCAGAAATAGCCCACAAAGCTGGACTTCCTTTACTGATTGATGGAACTTTTAACACACCATACTTGTGTTCTGCTTTGAAATTAGGCGCAGATTTAGTCTCACATTCAGTCACAAAATGGATTGGTGGTCACGGAGTAGCTATAGGTGGAGTAGTAGTTGAAGGTGGAAGGTTTGATTGGGAAGCCGAAGGGAAATTTCCTACTCTAACAGAGCCTTATGCTGGTTTCGATGGAATAAAATTTTTTGAGGAATTTGGCACACAGGCTTTCACAATGCGAATGCGCTCAGAGATAATGCGAGATTTTGGTCCTTCAATGAGTCCACAAAATGCATTTTACATTTTACAAGGTCTAGAAACTTTACCCCTGAGAATGGAAAAACATATCAGCAATACTAAAATTATTCTGGAATTTCTTAGAGGGAATAAAGATGTCGCATGGGTATCTCATCCAAATTTACCAGACCATCCTGATTATGATTTAGCTTCTAAAATACTACCGAAAGGAGCAGGATCAATTATAGTTTTCGGAGTAAAAGGTGGACGCGAATCCGGATCAAAATTTATTAATTCAGTAAAACTTGCATCTCATCTAGCTAACGTTGGTGATGCAAAAACCCTAGTAATTCATCCTGCCAGCACAACTCATGCACAAATGGATAAAGAGACCATGAAGCAAGCCGGATTGACTGAAGACATGATCCGTCTTTCTGTAGGCTTAGAAGATATAAATGACTTAATAGAAGATTTTAAACAGGCTTTAAGAAAAGCAGGTAAAGTATTAGAAAAACAATAATAGTCCTAAAACTAAAAAATGATACTAAGTGTAAAAACAAAATCAGACAACCAAAACTACAATATTTTTGTTTCCACAGGTGGGAAAAAATTTAATCCAGAATTCCCGACAATCATTTTTCTGCATGGAGCAGGTATGGATCATACTGTTTGGAATTTACAATCTCGCTACTTCGCACATCGAAATTTTTCGGTTTTAGCTATAGACTTCCCTGGCAATGGGCGTTCAAATGGTAAAAGCTTAAAAAGTATTGAAGAAATGGCAGACTGGATTCCAGATGTGATTAAAAGTGTTGGAATAAAATTAGCTATACTAGTTGGTCATTCAATGGGTGCACTGGTAGCATTGGAATGTGCCGCACGCCATAAAAAGCTTGTCAGAGGAATATGTTTAATAGGTGTTTCTGCAGAAATGCCGGTTAATGAACATTTGTTAAATGCGTCCCAAAGTGACGATCCACTAGCATATGATTTAGTAACTTCTTGGAGTCACAGTCATTTCGGTCATTTTGGTAAAACACCTGTTCCAGGCTTATCTCTGATGGGGGGAAGCATAGCTTTGATGAACTCCGTACCTAAAGGATCTTTAGGAATTGGACTGAACGCTTGCAATTCATATCAAAACGGACTAAGTGCAGCCAGAGAAGTCTGTTGCCCTACAATGTGTATTCTAGGGAATGAAGATAAAATGACACCTTCTCGAAAAGGAGAAGAAATTGCTAATGCGATCCAAGGCGCTAAAACTCATCTTATTAAAGATTGTGGACACATGATAATGCTTGAACAAGCTGATGAATGTTTACTAGCTCTTAAGGAACTATTTAAAGATATTAATATTCAGAACTAAATCCCCGTCTAAAAAACTAACTCAATGATCCAAATTTGATCTCAAGATTTTTCCAAGAAAGTCTTTTTCTTTTTAGATCGAAAGTCATCAGATCCTCCCCAATAATGATATTACTTTTGAAATCTTGAGATACTGTATTCAAAAGTTTTTTGCGGTCAAATTTGGGTGGTGCAAAATGAGTTAGCATAAGGCAGCCTACTTTAGCTTTAGTAGCTACTTTCCCAACTTCATTGTCTAAAGTATGATATGAAGATACATTTTTTACAGTTTGAGCTGTTCTAATACCATCAACAACAGGCATTTCATCGTGAATGAATACCTCATGTAAAAGAATATCTGCTCCTTTTGCCGCTTCTATTAATGCTGGACAATACTTGGTGTCTCCACTAATTACTGCTTTCTCTTGATCTTCTTCAAAAATAAATCCAAATGCTTTTTTTACAGGTTGGTGAAGTACTTCTACTGTTCTTATACTTAACTTTTTGAAATTCATCAAAGTTCCATTGTCGATTTCTGTAATTTCCACTTCGAGAGCTTTGGTAGAAGGCCTTTGTTCATGAACAATTCGCAGATTCATTTCTGTTCTCCAAAGATTCATCAGTTGCTCTACATAATTTTTAGTACCTGGTGGACCAAATATTTTTTGTGGTCTGGATCTTCCCTGATGCCAGCTCGAAATAATGAGTTGGAATAAATCGACAATATGATCAGAATGTAGATGAGTTAATAACAAAGCATCAACTTGACTACCTTGAATACCATGCTCCTGCAAGCGCTGAGTTACACCAGAACCACAATCAATCAAGATTCTTGATCCCTCACCACAATCTATGAGAGCAGAAGGTCCATAACGATCTATGTCTACAGAGGGACATCCGCTTCCTAAAATTGTTAATTTCATTTATTAAATTAATTTATTATTTTTAAATATTAAAATAATTTCAGACTATACTCTTTCAATTAAAAGAGAAATGCCTTGTCCTACTCCTACGCACATTGTGCAAAGTGCATATTGTTTTTTGCTATACTTCAATTCTAACATAGCTGATAAAACTAAACGTGCTCCACTCATTCCAAGAGGATGTCCTAACGCAATTGCACCCCCATTAGGGTTTACTCTCTCGTCATCTTCTGCAAGCTTCAAATCACGTAATACCGCCAAAGCTTGAGCAGCAAAAGCCTCGTTTAGTTCAATAACTCCTATTTTATCTAATGAAATATTACTTAAATTGATTAATTTTTTAGTGGCAGGAACAGGACCATAACCCATAATTCTAGGTTCAACTCCTGCAGTAGTAACTCTAACAATTCTCGCCACAGGATTAAGATTTTGTTTTTTAGCCATTTCTCCAGAAGCGATTATAAGTGCTGCAGCTCCATCATTTAAACCTGAAGAATTTCCTGCTGTAACAGTTCCATTTTCTCTAAAGGGAGTTGGTAATTCAGCTAGTTTTTCCAAGCTTATATCAAATCTAGGATGTTCGTCTTGATTAACTTCAATTGAATTTCCTTTAACTTGCGGAATTTTTATAGCTTCAATTTCTTTTGACAATCTTCCAGATTTAATTGCTGAAATGGCTTTTTCCTGAGAACGCCAAGCAAACTTATCCTGATCCTCACGAGATATATTGAATTTTTCAGATATATTTTCAGCAGTTTCAGGCATAGAATCCACTCCGTATTGTTTTTTTAACAAAATGTTTACAAATCTCCAGCCAATAGTAGTGTCAAAGATCTCTGCATTTCTAGAAAATGCCGTATTTGCTTTACCTATTACAAAAGGAGCTCTACTCATATTCTCAACTCCACCAGCTATTACAAGATGCTGTTCTCCTGATTTAATTGATCTTGCGGCTATGCTGATTGCATCAAGTCCCGAACCACAAAGTCGATTGACTGTTGATCCTGGAACAGTATAAGGTAATCCAGAAAGTAAAGCAGCCATCCTTGCCACATTTCTGTTATCTTCTCCCGCTTGATTGGCACATCCTAAAATAACATCATCAACGGCTTCCCAATCTACTCCATCGTTTTTACCAATTAATTTTTTAATTGGAAAAGATGCCAAATCATCAGTACGCAATTTTGACAATAAACCTCCATATCGCCCAATAGGTGTACGAATACCATCACATAAGTAAGCTTCTTCCATAGGATTTTCTATTTTTAATTTTTAATTTTTTTTCCATTTAGTTTTAAGAAATGAGATTTTTTGTAACGTGTACCATATACTTTGAATAAATTATCTAGTGTTTTTGAAACTGAAGAAAACCCCCATTTTTCTGCCCACTCCAAAGGTCCTAAAGGATAGTTTAAGCCCATTCTCATAGCTATATTTACTCCTTCAGCATCTGCAATTTTTTCCTGAACAACCATAGATGCTTCGTTGACAAGCATTGCAACTATACGGGTTATAATCATTCCTGGCACATCTTGAATTACTGATACTTCTTTATTAAAAGACTCAAAAAGACCTACAGCTTCCTGTACAAATTTTTGTGGACAATCTAATGCAGGAGCCAGTACTACCCGTTTAGTCTGCTCAAAATCTAAACATAAATCTAGTGAAATAAATTTTTTACCTATTTCACTAGAACGTTCTAAAGACGATTTACCATTTGATAATCCTACAATAGTTCCTGAAGGTAAACGAACATACCCATTTCCGGATGAAATTTCTTTTTTTAAAGAACTATTATTTATAAGTTTTACCAACGATTCCGGTAAATTATCTGGACCTTCAATGAAAATACAAGAAGGTGCTTTGTTTTTTTTTCCATTTTCAATAAGTGCTTTTTTAGGATGTGTTCCATAACTATAGAAACCTCTTCCAGATTTTCTTCCTAAAAATCCTCTTTCTACAAGATCTTTTTGCAAATCAGATGGAGAAAATCTAGGATGAAATCCAAAATTTACCCACATCTGGTATGTAACTTCGTAATTTACATCAAGACCAATTAAATCCATAAGTTCAAAAGGTCCCATTTTAAACCCACCACAATCCCTTATTATTGCATCACATGTTTCATAATCAGTCACATTTTCTTTTAAAACGAACAAGGATTCACAATAAAACGGACGTGCTGCACGATTAACAATAAATCCTGGACTAGATCTAACATTAACAGGAGTTTTACCCCATTTTTCAGATAAAGTTGAAACTAATTCGGCAACAGCTTTATCAGTTTTACTGGAACTTACTATTTCAACTAACTTCATAACAGGAGCAGGATTAAAAAAGTGAATACCTACTAAACGTCCAGGATGTTTCAGTTTCCCGCTTATCATGTTCAAATCAATTGATGAGGTATTTGTAGCTAAAATTACATTTTCAGAAATTATAGATTCAAGTTCGCAAAATATATTTTGCTTAGAAGTTAAATCTTCTATTATCGACTCAATAATCAATTTGGATCGAACCAAATCATTAAGATTTTTTACAGGAGTAATATTTTCTATAATCTTATCCATCTTTAGTGAAGAAATTTTATCTTTATCAACTAATTTTTTAAGACGATTTGTTATGTTTTTTAATGCTTCTTTAGTTTTCTTTTCAGAAATATCGAAAACCCATACGGGGTGACCGGCAGAAGCAATTGTTTGCGTAATCCCTTCACCCATTGTTCCTAGCCCAACAATAGCTATAGGGAAGTTATTTTTTCGCATATTCACCATATTCTGAGTATTAAATCAAAAAAAGAACTTAATTTTAAAATCGTTTTTTTGTAGAATCACTTTAACTTAGTGTATAAACTGATGCAAATTTAAAAACAAACTTTGATTTTAAATTTAATAGAGCTTGAAAACTGTATGATATTAAACTAAATTGCATCTAAAATAATTTTTATAAAATAACTTTTCCCAAATATATTAAATGGAATGCAATGAAGCCAATTATTAACAAAATTGTAATTCAGTTGGAAGAAATTCATAAAGAAATAGGACATAAAATAGATCCACCATCAAGAAAAGTTACGGTTGCAGCAGTTATTAAAAATCCTTATGCTAAACAGTACATTGAGGATCTAGAAGAACTCTTCGATCTTGGTTCAGAAATTGGAGGTATTTTGGCAAAAAAAGGTGTAGATGCACTGGGTATAGAACCTTCGTCAGTTGTGAGTTATGGAAAAGGAGCAATTGTTGGATTGGATGGTGAAATTGAACATGCAGCAGCAATATTACATCCGCGATTCGGTAAACCTGTTCGTGCCGCAGTAGAAAAAGGCGATGATATTATTCCCTCAACCAAAAAAATGGGGGGACCTGGATCTTTGCTTGTTATGCCTATAACCAATAAAGACAGCATTTGGAGTTTTGATCATATGGATGCCACAGAAATTACTATACCAGATGCACCCCGTTCTGATGAAATTCTTATAGCTGTAGCTCTCGCTGATAGTGGGAGACCTCTCGCTCGCACCAAATAGTAATTAATTATAGGAGGAAAAATGTTTAAAGCAATGATCTTACTTAAGAAGAAAGAGCAATTATCACAACGTGAATTTAGAAATTGGTGGATTGGAGAACACTCCAAACTAGCAACTCAGTTACCTGGATTAAGAAAGTTGTGTTTCAATCCGGTAAATGATGAGAATGCATTATATGACGGTGTAGCAGAACTATGGTTTGACTCTGAAAAAAGTTTTACAGAGGCATATCAAACTGATTTAGGTAAGGCTGTTGCAGCTGATTCATTAGCGCATGTAGATCGCAGAGACCGTTTATTTGTTGAAGAAAATGTGTTATTACATTCTTAGTTTATAAAAATTAGTTTCAAATTTGGGAATTTTATAAATAGATTTTCTTTTTTTAATTTGTAAAAAGCTATCATCTGATGATTTTTAGAATATTACGGATATGATGAAAACTAAAATATTTATTTTTTTTACTAGCATTTTTTTGATATTTTCATCTAATAAGTTAGTTCCTTCTGAATCGGCAGGAATGATTAAATATAGACAAAATGTTATGAAAGCCGCTGCTGGACATATGGGAGCAATTGTTAGCATATTAAAGAACAACTTACCTATAAGAGATCATATTTTAGAACATGCTAATTCTTTAAATCAAATAAGTAAAATGACTATTAGTATTTTTCCTAAAGGGACAGGACTAGGAAGAACTAAAGCAAAAAATTCAATTTGGAAAAATTGGTCTAAATTTGAAAAAATATCTCAGGATTTTGTTGATGAAAGTACAAAGCTGATGGAGTTGGCCAAAAATGGAGATATTCAGGCTATTGCTAAACAAATTAGAAAAACAGGTAAAACGTGTGGTAGTTGTCATAGAAATTTCCGAAAAAGAGATTAATTATGTTTTATTAAAAACAAATCTATTTAAATATAATTTTTAACACTCTGTTTTAGAAATTAAATTTTTTACTCAAAGTTGTTTTTAATTGCTGCTAATTTTTTCCTTTCGGCAAAAAACCTCTCCCCCAAAAATTTTAAAAACTATAAATAAAAATAGATTTTTAATAAAAATTTTTTAAATACGTAAAATAATTTATATTTTTAAATGAAGCATGCTTTTTAAATTTTTGTGCCTTTTTACTTTTTTGATTATTTGCTTTAGTTTAATAATTTCAGCAGATGAAGAACAAATAAAAAAAGGGGAATATATTTTCAAAGCATCAGGAGGTTGTTCATGCCATACAAACAAAATAAATAAAGGAAAATTTTTAGCTGGAGGACGATCTATAAAAACTCCTTTTGGTACATTTTTTAGTACAAATATAACACCAGACGTCAAAACAGGTATTGGTAATTGGAGTGATGAAGATTTCATACGGGCTATGAAATTAGGGGTTAGTCCTGCTGGAGAACATTATTTTCCCGTATTTCCATACACATCCTTTCAACTTATTAAACGAAATGATCTTCTTGCACTTAAGGCATATATTTTTTCAATTTCTCCTGTAAATCAAAAAAATACTCCACATAAATTAATTTTACCAATAGGAAGAAAAATACCAATGATATTTTGGAAAAAATTTGTATGGTCTTCCAAACAATACGAAAATAATCCGTTAAGAACTAAAACTTGGAATCGAGGAGCTTATCTCGTCCAATCAATTACCCATTGTGCAGAATGTCATACGCCTCGGGATTTTTTGGGTGGACTAAACTATGAAATGCATATGGCAGGATCAGTCGATGGTCCAGAAGGGGAGCTTGCACCAAACATAACGCCTGACTTAAAAACAGGTATTGGAAGTTGGAGCAAGATTGATATTAGTTATTTTTTAAAAACAGGGATCAAACCTGACGGAGATTATACAGAAGGATTGATGAGTGAAATAATTGATTCAGGTTACCAATATTTAGTTGACGAAGATCTTAAATCAATTGCTGAATATATATCCACTTTTACTCCAATAGAGAATAATTTAAGGAACAATGGTACTAGTCCTTAGTTTTTTAAATATAAAATTGATATAAAGAAAAAATTTAGCAAGTAGGCAAATTTATTAATACTTCAAAGAAAATATTATACTAACTTCTAACAAAAAAGGACAAAACATATGGTACTAAAATGGAAAATAATTAAAACAATTCCCATAAAAGAATAATTTTCTAACTAATTTTTTTGACAACATTATAATTTTGATAGAAGGGTGATTTAATGAAGACTGGGAGAGGTATAACTTAAAAAAATAACTTAAAAATGAATAAATTTACTGAATCCACCATATACTTACTTTATAAAAGCCATGGAACTTTTAAAGGATTATAGGAAATAAAATAATTTAAAAAGAACTAATTTCAAGCTTCTTCCTGAATTGTATGAATCTCTTGCCGAAGGACATTGCCTGCTTTACCCAAACCATTTCTAGATGTATTTGCTGCATGAGGATCTATAAAATCCATGTCCTCTTCGCCCATATCTTGCTTCAGTAAGATTTCCTGAGTCGCATCTTTAACTTTGGTAATCTTCCCGCCATGTTTTAAAAAACGTTCCATTGCTGATTCAATATCTTCATGACTAACACATGAAGACACATTTTTAGTTCTGATTTTCATCTTTATCTCATCCATAAGAAGTGAAAACTACTATATCAGACTTATAATTATTACGACTTCATTGAATAATTTTTTAAATCTTCTCGATTATCTATTTGTTACTTTCAATAGATAATCGATAATTATAAAATATTAAAATACAAGAATCTTAAATATTTGAATAATTATATATAAATTCTATATTTTTGCAACAAAAAAATATCCCCCTAAATTATATTCCTTGTCAAAAAGTTAATATTTGTGATTGATATTTTTATAAAATATTGATTATATGAATATTTTATTATTTTTTTAACTACTTTACAAAATATTCTTGCCAAGAATTTTCTGCTTTATCTCCAAAAAGTATTTCGCAAACTTTTTTTATTTCTTCTGAGTTTTTTAATTCTTTGTGGGGAACAACTATCGCGATTTTTGAGCGACGTTTTAAAAAATCTTCTAAAGTTACTATCATTTCATTTTTAGCTGCTTCATTTAATTCACATTTTAAATAATCTGATCCTTTAATCAAAGGCTCCGCCATCTTAGGATTATCAACAATCTTATCTAATAAGCTAATAGCTCTATCTCCGTATAGCCTCCAGAGCCGTTTTGATAAGTATTCTGAAGCCCCAAAAGTAGTTAAATCATCTAACCTCTTTAGATTAGCTTTTTTAAAAAATTCCTCCCTCACTTCATCACTTGGCTCCCCATACCACTTTTTTTTTGATTCAACGAGATTAACTCCCAACTGAGAAACCACCTTACAAATTTCTTCTCCAACATTGAGGCAGTCCGTTAGCTTACCTCCAAAAATACTAATGTGTTTCCGATCAAAATCCACATCAATTTCATGCTTCCGAGAAAGCTTTGTCCATTCATCAGTCTTATTTTCTACATCATCTGATTTTATAACCAAAGGACGTACTCCACAGCGTTCAGAAATAATGTCATTATCTGATAATGGTTTTTTTAAATTCAGTCTTTTATTAATATTGTCCAGAACAAAACTTCTATCATCTTTATTTATTTTTGTCTCGGGCTTAGATACTCGAGTATCAGTTGTCCCAATCATAGTACGATTTTCAAATGGAATGGCAAAAAACAAACGACCATCATCAGCAAAAAAAGTCAGTATTCTTTTTTTATCCGTAATTTTTGGAACGATTAGATGAATACCTTTTGAATATACATGACGATGTGGCGTTACCATATTTGAAAAATTATTCTGTATATCTACAAAAGGTCCACATGCGTTAATAATTAAATCGCTTTTTACTTCCAAAATTTCTCCATTTACAACATCCCTAAGTCGAGTTAGCCATAGATTTTCCTCATTTCTAGAGCTACCCAAAGACTCCATGTAATTGATGGCTGTACAATTGTTTTCAATTGCAGAACGAATAAAGTTAAAAACAAATCTAGAATCGCCATCAAAAAGAAATGCATCAGAATATTCAAATCCTCCCGTACTACGACTTACATTTAATACAGGCTCAATTTTTTTAATATTATTTTTAGTCAGTAATCTAGGAGGTCGTGTAAAAAAATTACCGATCGCCCAATAAATAATAGCACCACAAAATAAAGAAAATGGATTAAATCTGAACCCTTTTTCTAAATTAGCAAAAAATCGTATTTCTTTTATCGATGAAGGATAAGATCGGATTAACAGATTTCTAGACTTACACAATTTTCTTACTAAAGAAAATTCATAAGTTTCCAAATATTTTATTCCGCCCCAAACAAGATTTGAAGAATTTTGACTAGTAAAACCAGCAAAATCTCTCTTTTCAACCAGAGCAACTCTAGCTCCTCTAGCAGATAAAGAAGCTGCAGAAACTGCTCCGTTTATTCCTCCACCAATAATTAAAACATCAAAGTTTTTTTCAGATATTCTTTTAATATTTAAATCTCTCAAGTTCATATTTTTTTTCAAGTAAAAACACCTAAAACAAATTTTTTATATTTTTTATATTTAATTAATGCACTAGAAATAATTTTTTGAGGAATTTCATAAAAAAAGATTCTTTCTAATACCAAATTTAAAATTATCTTTTATTATGAATATGGAAAACTTTTTAACATTAAAATATTCTAATTTAATAATTCTCCACTTTCTGAATAAAAAGGATAAGGACCATCGAAATTACCAACAAAACTTAAATGTGAGACTACATTTTTGTCCGTTTTGTTTAATTTAAATATTCTTATTGATGGAGGCTCCATAATAAACATAGGAGGACCTTCTGAAACTAAATCCAAATTAACAGAATGAGCACCATTTGGAGCAATACTTACCCCTATACCATTAATAACTGTTTCAGTTGCTCGATGAACATGACCACATGCAATATGTTTAACTTGAGGATGTGACTTAAGAATCTCAAAAAATTCATCTGAATTTTTAAGGTTTTGATTATCCATCCCGTCAATTCCTGTTAAAAATGGATGGTGATGCATAAATAAAAAAGTTGGTTTGCTGGAGTAAATCTTTAAATTTTCATCTAACCATCTTAGACGTTCACTACACAGTTCCCCATAATTTTTACCAGGTACTGTAGTATCAATCCCAATTAAAGTAAAAGGTAAATTATCAATAACATAATGACAGAATTTTTCATGTCTTGGTAAATAATCATGTTTTTTAAAAAATTTAAAAATATTTTGATTATTATCATGATTACCTGGTATTAAAAACCATGGCATATCTAATAATTCAATTATTTTACTGAATGCTTCATATTCTTCTATTTGCCCTGAATCGCTAATATCTCCAGTTACAATTGTAAGATCTATTTTGGGATTAAATTTGTTGCAGTGCTCTACAACATTTTTCAGACTTGAAGCTGAATCTAAAACATTTCCATAAGCTAATCCCCCATTGGGTTTAATATGAGTATCTGTTATTTGAGCTATTAACATTTTTTATCCAGCTAATTTGGTAATATTATTAACGAGTCGACGTTAAACCTGAGATGAATTTCTGATCCAATTACATATTCTTTTTTGTATCTACCTTCTAACGACAATTGTTCCCCCGCATTATAATTTACTATTAGACGAGTTTTTTCACCTAAAAAAAAAGACGCTTTTACAACACCTGTTAAATGACTGTATTTTTTTTCAACTATTTCTATGTCTTCAGGCCTAAATAGTAACTCCTTTCCTTCTAAGGAATCTAATTTTTTAATATCACTTCCCAAAATACGGTTAACGGTTCCTATAAAATCAGCAACAAATTCATTCTGTGGATGATAATAAATATCCCTTGGAGTTCCAATCTGAGAAATTTTACCATCACTCATTACAACAATTCTGTCCCCAAGTGCCATTGCTTCAGACTGGTCATGAGTTACATAAATGGCCGTAATTCCAAGACTTCTAAGTAGACTATCTATTTCAACTCTTAGTCTATCTCTTAAAATTGCATCAAGAGCGGTTAATGGTTCATCCAACAAAAGCACTCTAGGCCTTACAGCAATAGCTCTTGCCAAAGCCACCCTTTGTCGTTGACCACCTGACAACTGATCTATTCTTCTAAGTGACAAATCATTAATATGCATCATTTCAAGCATTTCTGACACACGATCATCAATTTTATTTTTATCTAATTTCCTTACTTTTAAACCGTAGCCTATGTTTTCTTTTACATTCATATTCGGGAACAATGCATACGATTGAAAAACCATCCCCACATTCCTTTTTTCTATCTGTAGATCAGTAACATTTTCTTTGTTAAAAATAATTTTACCACCTTCATCTGGTTCCTCAAGACCTGCAATAATTCTCAATAAAGTTGTTTTACCACATCCAGATGGTCCTAGCAAAACTATAGTTTCTCCTCCATTTATATTAAGATTTATTTTTTCTAATGCACGAGTACCATCTTTAAAGGTTTTGCCACAAGAAATCAGCTCAATTGAAGTGGTGTCTTTTTGCATAAAAATTTTATAATTTACAATTTTATTAATTCTTTTCCCTTGAAAGTATTTGCATTCCAAGAAGTAGAGGAATTATCATTATGAAAAAAATCAATGTATAAGCACTTGCCACTTCTAATCTCATTGAAGCATAGCTATCAGCAAGCCCTACTGGTAGAGTTTTTGTCACGGGTGTATGTAGCATCCAAGTTAAATTGAATTCCCCAATTGATAAAGTAAAAACCATCAAAGAACCTGCTAAAATACCCGGTTTAGAATTAGGCAGTACTATAGTAAAAAACCTTGTCCAAAATGAAGCTCCTAAGCTTGCTGCACCTTCTTCCAGCTCTTTAAAATTTGTTGAAGATAACACCGCTAATACTGATCTTACCATAAATGGTAGGGTAAAAAGAATATGCCCAACCAAAATAAAATACCAACTTGATCTAAAGTCACGAAAACCACCGTAAATTATTATTAGTGCTAAGGCTATTGCTAAGCCTGGAACAGCGACTGGCAAAATTATAGTCTCTTCAATAAATCTCGAGATTCTCCCTCCAATTCTAGCTAAAACGTATGCTGCCGGAATACCTATAACCAATGTCGCTATTAAACAAGCAATTGCAATCATTAATGAAAGATAGATAGTCCCTGAATACAAATCTAAGACTTCAAAAACCCATCGGAGAGTAAATCCACTTTTGATTCCAACAAAAAAATTTTGAGTTATTCCTGCAAGTACCGAAAGAAATACTGGAATTATCAAAAAAGAGCAGACAAGGAGAGTAAAAATTAACTGTATAACAAAAATTTGTTTTTTGTTCATCGATCAATTAACCAGATACAGCTATTGTTTGACCAGATAGACTCCTGGATATGAAAAGAGCAATCCATGTCACTAAACCCAAAACAATAGATAAACTTGCTGCTCCAGCAATATTTGCATTAAGTGTAAACTCAGTATAAATTGTCATTGGAAGGACATCTATGTTTGTGGCTAATGTAAATGCAGTCCCAAACGCACCCATCGAAGTTGCAAAACAAATAGCTCCTGAAGCTATCAAACCTGGTTTTAAAGCTGGGATGATAATATCAATTACAATTCTAAAAGGAGGAGCCCCTAGAGACTTAGCTGCTTCCTCTAGCGATTTATCAAGTTTTTCAGCTGCAGCCATTATGGTTAAAATTACCCTAGGTATTGAAAAATATAAATATCCAAAAAACAATCCTAACATAGAATATGCAAATACTGTTTTTTCGCCCAATAAGGCTTTAGTAACTAATCCTATCAATCCCTGTCGGCCAGCTAACATAATTATTAAAAAACCTATTACGACTCCTGGGAAAGCTAGTGGGAAAGTAAGTATTGACAAAACTATTTCTTTACCTGGGAAAATATTTCTCACAAGAAATAATCCTGCTGTTGTAGAAATGACTAATGCTGTAAACGTCACTGCAATTGAAAGTAGTAACGTGGCTAACATACTTTCAAAATGCCTAGGTGTATTAACTATAGTAAAATATGATGAGACACCAGAATCACCACTAGCACCTACAATTGCTAATTGAACCATTGGCACTATAAAAAAAGTAACAAAAAAAATTGCTACTGGTAAAGCCAAAACAAAAAGTTTAGGATAATCGTAATATTTCATTAATATATTAGAAAAAATATATTAAGAGGTAGCTTTAAACTACCTCTTAATTGATCAATTTATCTTACTTCATTTAGATAACGTTCTTTAAATGAATTTTGTACCGCTGCCATTTTAGCATAATCGAGTGGTTTTGATCTCGCATAGTCTGATGCTGGAAGGAACTTTGAGGCAGCTTCGCTAGACATCGCTGATGCTCTAATGGGTCTCAAAAATGCGTTCGCCCATACTTTTTGACCATCATCTGACATTATGAAATCTAAAATACTTTTTCCTTTAGCTGGATTAGGACTATTTTTGACCAAACTCATAACATAAGGAACCACTACTGTCCCTTCTTGAGGTATAACAAAAACAACATTAGCTTTATCCTTATACTTCCCTCTGTAAGCATTAAAGTCATAATCAAAAAGGATAGGTATCTCTCCAGATAATACCCTTGCATATGATGTTTGTTTAGGAACTATAGGTTTGTTTTTTGACAACTTCTTAAAATAATTAATTCCAGGATCAAAGTTATTTAGACTTCCCCCCATAGCTCTGTTGACTGCAACAGCTCCTGCATAACCTACAAATGCTGATGATGGATCTAAATATCCAATCATACCTTTATACATAGGTTTCAACAAATCTGACCATGATTGTGGAACGGGTGCACCTTCAAGAGCATCCACGTTAACAAAAAAACCCAAAGTCCCTGAATGAATTGTAAACCATTTCCCTTGGGGATCCTTCAATCCATCCGGAATTTCATCAAAATGTCGAGGTTTGTAAGCTTCTACAACTCCTTTTTGCCCTGCTTGAATTCCAAAAGAAACTCCATAGTATGCAACATCAGCTACAGGACTATTTTTTTCTGCAAGTAGTTGTGACAGTGTTTGTCCAGAATTTTTGTTATCGTGAGGGATATCATATCCTAAATGTTTCTTTATCATTTTAAGTTGACTAGCCCAATCTGCCCATTGTGGAGGGCAATTATAACATATTGCATCCGCCCCATATATACTCATAGATCCCACAAATATCAACACTACACTTGCTAAAGAAAATTTACTTATAATTTTTTTATACATATAAAAACTCCAACATTAAGATTAGAATTATACACTTTTATACCCCAATAACACCTTGTCATTAAGGACAATCAAATACTAATTAGAATATTTAGTATTATTTATAGTAAGCACAAAATAGATTTTTATCAAGATTGCATAGTTTTCACAAAGTTAAATTGTTTGTTTTATTTTTTTCCCTTTTCAACAAATTTAAAAACTTGATCTGGGAAATCAGTAAAAATTCCGTCTACTTTTAATTCATTGAAAAAAATATGGAGAAGATGATCAAATGAGTCAAAATAACTTGGGAATTTATCTGCCCTAAATGTGTACGGGTGTACCTTCAAATTTAGTTCATGTGCTCTTCGTACTATTTCGGTGAATTTTAAATCTCCTGATATATTCTTACCTGATACCACTTGTTTAATCCACGGTCCTATTCCATTAGCATATACTGATATTTCTTTAAGTCCTTTATATGTTTTTAAATAATTAAAATCAGTATCTGAAAGCCCCCATCTGTTTTCACCGATTAGCTGAGTCAGCCTAAGTTTAGTTTTATATTTTTGTCTCATTGTTATTAAAACTTCTGAATCAAATGATTGAATCCAAATAGGGTCCGATGCTTCTCGATAATCATATCTATCTAGTATAACCAAAAGTTTATCCACAGGATTTAAATTATATTTTTGATGTGTAGCAAATCCTTTGATTTCAATATATAATCCCATTATACGTCCATGGCTTTTTTTGAGACCTATCAACAATTTCAAAATTTCTTCCAGAGTTGGGACTTTAAAAAGACTGTATTCATTCGGGAACCTAGCTTGAAATACTTGACTAGACCCATTTTTTTTTAAACGTTCATTTACTCTTAATTTTCTTACTTCATCTAATGTAAATTCCATTGAAAAATAATTACCATTTATATCCGAACGATCTGGAAAAATTTCTTCAACATTTGTAGTCGCATTTAGTGTTAAGTCATGCATAACAATAAGATGTCCATCTTTAGTCATAACAACATCTAATTCAAGAAAATCTGATCCCATCGCGAAAGCTAATGCGGCACCTTCAAGAGTGTGCTCTGGCAAATAACCAGATGCTCCCCTATGAGCTATTATTAATTTTTTTTGATTGGCAAATGATTCTAAAGGTATAGCTAATAAAATGATTAAAAAAAATATATTTAGAAAAAATTTCCGCATTTAATTTATCAAAAAAATATTGAAAAATTATAATAATTTAATTTTAAATTTAGAAATAAAAATAATTAGTTCCACCAATAATATTTTTTAGTTGGTAAATTCAAATTGTATTAATAATTTTAAATTAAATAATTAAATGTTTTAGGTATATATTTATTTGAACTAGGGGAATAATTGTTTAAGTAAAATGCAAAAAAAATAACCAATTTTATTAGTTTATCCTTTTGCCTGATTCTCTATTGAAAAGATGTATAACTTCTGGTGAGATACTAAAACTCATTTCCTTTTGCATATCTTTTTGATCAACTAAACCTTGAACCATGGACACAATCTTTATATCTGAGTTTTTCAAAGTACCATGCAGTATAGTACTCGCTCCGATTGGTTCTGCCATGTCAATTTGTATAATAATTTCTCCTTTTTTATCAGGTAAAAGATCTTCAGGTCTTAAACCCGCCAATACTTCTCCACTGAAATTAGTTACACATTTAAGTAATACCCCATTCTCAAGTTTAATACTTTGCCCATCAGTGACTCCCTTTATTAAATTCATAGCAGGACTGCCAATAAATTGAGCAGAAAAAATTGTTTCAGGTTTTTGAAAAACATCAAGAGGAGATCCAATTTGTTCTGCAACTCCTTCATTCATAACTACCATTCTATCAGCTAATGTCATAGCCTCAACTTGATCATGTGTTACAAACAAAGAAGTTGTTCCCAATCTCTGTTGTAATGATTTAATTTCAAGACGCATTTGAATCCTCAATTTCGCATCCAAATTAGATAGTGGTTCGTCAAATAAAAATACTGCCGGCTTTCTAACAATAGCTCTCCCCATAGCAACTCTCTGCCTCTGACCTCCAGATAATTCCCTTGGTTTCCTCTCTAGTAACTCACCAAGCTCTAACATCTTAGCCGCTTCTTGTACCCTTTCACTAATTTCTAATTTTGGGATACCAGCTATTTTCAACCCATAAGCCATATTTTTAAAAACACTCATATGAGGATAAAGTGCATAATTTTGGAATACCATTGCAATATTTCTATCCATTGGTTCTTTATTATTGACGTTAAGATTATCAATAAGAATTTCTCCAGAAGTAACATTTTCTAAGCCTGCTATCATTCGAAGTAAAGTTGATTTTCCACATCCCGAAGGGCCTACTATTACAATGAATTCTCCATCACTTATCTCCATGTTAATTCCATGAAGAACCTTTGTTTTTCCAAAAGATTTTTGAATGTCCTTAATTATTAATCCAGCCATAATATCATTTTTCACTATCTGTTAAGCCTCGGATAAATAGCTTTTGCATAGAAACAACAACTATAATCGGAGGCAACATTGCCATTATTGAAGCAGCCATAACTACTGGCCACGGTGTAACATCATCCTGACCTCCTATCATCTGTTCTACACCCATTATTACAGTATTCATTGATGTATCAGTTGTCATTAGAAGTGGCCAAAGGAACTGATTCCATCCATAAATAAACATTATAATAAATAGAGCTGCTATGTTCGTACGACTTATAGGGATCAAAATATCAATAAAAAAACGCATCGGTTTGGCTCCGTCGATCCTTGCAGCTTCAATTATTTCATCAGGTACTGTCATAAAAAATTGTCTAAAAAGAAAGGTTGCTGTTGCAGAGGCTATAAGAGGGAATATTAATCCAGAATAAGTATTCAGTAAACCAAAACTAGCAACAACTTCGTATGTGGGAAGGATTCTTACTTCTACAGGTAACATTAAGGTTAGGAATATTAACCAGAAAAAAATATTTTTCGCAGGGAATCTAAAAAATACTATAGCAAATGCTGATGTAAATGAAATAGCTATTTTACCCACGGCAATACCTATTGCAACTATAGAAGTATTTAACAACATCCTAGCAACTGAGGCAGATGTTTGACCACTATCTCCTTTAATTAAGGCTCTACTATAATTTTCTACCAACTTATCACCAGGCCATAATGGCATAGGCGGATGAATTACCTCTTCATTTGTAACAGTAGAAGCTACAAAGGCCAGCCAAAGAGGAAAAAACAAAATCAAAACACCTGATGTAAGGCCTGCATGAGTTAGCCAGTAACTAATTCCTTTTTTTTCAACCATTCCAGACATTAATAATGAACCCTTTTCTCTACAAATTTAAATTGTAAAATAGTCAAAATACCAACAATAACTAGTAAAATAACTGACTGTGCTGCAGATGATCCAAGATCAAGACCTACAAAACCATCTGAATAAACTTTATAAACTAGGATAGTTGTCGATTGACCAGGTCCACCTTTAGTTATAGTATGAATAACGCCAAAGGTATCAAAAAAAGCATATACGATATTCATTACAACTAAGAAAAAAGTAATGGGAGACAAAAGTGGAAATACAATCGTTAAAAAACGCCTCCAAAAACGAGCGCCATCGATAGCAGCGGCTTCAATAATTGATTTTGGAATAGCTTGCAACCCAGCCAAAAAAAATAAAAAATTGTAACTCACTCTACTCCAAGTAGAAACAATAACTACCAACCCCATCGCTTCATTATGATTTAAAAGATGATTCCAATCATAGCCCATTAATCCGAGATACCACGAAATTAGCCCGGTTCGAGTATCAAATAAAAACATCCAAAGTATTCCCGCAATAGCTGGCGCAACAGCGTATGGCCAAATCAATAGTGTTTTATAAATTCCTGCTCCCTTTATTAAACGATCTGCAAGAACTGCAAGAAAAAGTGCTAATCCCATTGAAAAAAAAGTTACCAGGACTGAAAATATAGCTGTTGTATAAAAGCTTTCTTTATAATATGGGTCAGAGAAAAGGAATTCAAAATTTGCTAAACCTACAAATTTTGTATTTAAACCAAATGGATCTGGATTGAAAAGAGACCACCAAATTGCTGTGCCCGCAGGATAAAAAAAGAATACTGCAGTTATAAATAATTGGGGTGCTATGAGGAGAACGGGTAAAAACCAACCCTTAAAATGTACTCTTTTTTCCATCAAAAACTATAAATTATTTGTGGAGGAGTTTTTGATTCCCCCACAAAAATAATAACTAGCGGTTAGAAGATTCAAATCTTCGAAGTAAAACATTTCCTCTCTTAACAGCACTATCAAGCGCTGATTTTGCAGTCTTTTTTCCACTCCAAACATTTTCTAATTCTTCATCAATCATCCCACGAATTTGATCGAAAGATCCAAGCCTAAGTCCTTTTGATACTGAAGTTGGTGATTTACGGGTCATTTGGATTCCAGCAATATCTGTCCCAGGATTTGAATCGTAAAAACCTGATTCTTTAGTTTTTTGACTCGCAACCATAGTAACTGGCAAGTAACCCGTATTTTGATGCCATGCTGACTGGATTACTGGCGATGAAAGAAAACTGAGGAAGGCTGCAACACCTTTATATTCTTTTGAACTGTGTCCAGACAAAACCCATAACGAAGATCCTCCAATAATAGTATTTTGAGGTGCACCTTTAACTCCTTCCCAATATGGTAGATGTCTTATTTCAAAATCAAACTTTGCATTTTTCTTAATACCAGCATAACCAGCAGATGATTCTGTGTAAAGAGCACATTCTCCTGCTCGAAAGGCATTACCTCCCTCATTCCTTCTACCGGAATAAATAAATTTTCCTTCCTTAGCCCAATCACCCATAGCCTGTACGTGTTTTACTTGAACTGGTCCGTTAAATACTAATTCAGTATCCATTCCTGCAAATCCATTCTCTTTTGAAGCAAACGCAACATTGTGATATGCCGATAAGTTCTCTAAATGGACCCAACTTTGCCAAGCCGTAGTCAAGGGACACTTGTTACCAGAAGACTTTAATTTATCAAGAGCTACTCCGACTTTTTGCCAAGTTGATAAGTCCATATCTGGATTCAATCCAGCTTTTTTAAATGCATCCCTATTGACCCATAAAACTGGTGTCGAGGAATTATAAGGCATAGAAAGCATTTCTCCTGATGTGGTAGTATAGTATCCTTTTACAGGACCAATAAAACCATCTGGATCAAATCTTACGCCTGCTTCTGACATTACCTCATACATTGGTTTTATTGCTCCTTTGGCAGCCATCATTGATGCGGTCCCAACCTCAAAAACCATTAAAATATGAGGATGCTTTCGCGCTCTAAAAGC
>CACIWU010000012.1 GCA_902590435.1 uncultured SAR324 cluster bacterium
TGATGAAGTTGCAAGTTTTACTGATGGAGGATTTTCCCAGACAGCTCCAATTGAAATTACTCCTACTGAAGATCTCAATTGGAAATCTATAAGAGATGTAGACAATGAAGGTTATCATGTAGCACGAGCACATCCTTCTTTGAATGATTTGTATGGTAAAAATTACTATGATGAACCATTTTTAAACGGGGTTTCTCGTTCTTATGCCCCATTTAATGAGGGATCAGCAAAACTCTGGAGTGTTCGCCATTATAAAAAAATGTTAGAAAGATTGGATAAACCATACAGTGATCTTCCGAAAGCGTGGTTATATATAGGGGTTTTTCCTAATTTTGTTTTGGGATTTTATCCAGATTCGATGATGTTTTACCAGGAAATTCCATATTCAGTCAAAGAGGCTGCAATCAGAGGAGCTACATATAAGAGGAAAGATGAGAATCGAACTATGAGACTCGCTCGCTATTTATCTGAAAGAATTGATGCTACAGCTGTAGTTGAAGATAAGCACTTGAGTCGTTGGTCTTATGAAGCAATGAAATCTTCTGCTTTTGAAGGAGTTATACTTTCAGATTTAGAGTATGGAGTTCGTACTCATCACGACGCACTTCGTGAAGTCCTACCGGTGATGAGACATGAAAAAGAGCCATCTCAAGGTACTATTTTTGATATTAACTATTCTGATACTCATCCACAAAAAAAGGTATAATGGATAGAGCAATAAGTTTGTTTGACACCGATTCGAAAAGAGGTCTTTCATTAATTGGCTTACCTTTTGGTTTTTCGTTGTTATTGCTTGCAGCGCCATTAATATTAATTTTTTTTCTGGGTTTTTGGAAACAGGATTATCTTATTCTTGAAAGAAGTTTCAGTTTAGATAATTATATAGAGGCATGGACGGAACCGATGTACAGGGATTTAATGCTTCGGTCTTTAGGTATATCTGCCTCTGTAACATTTGCAACTGTGCTGCTCGCATATCCAATGGCATATTTTATATCCTTCCATGGTGGTAATCGAAAGGCTCTTTGGTTATTTCTAGTAACGATTCCTTTCTGGACAAGTTATTTATTAAGGGTATTTCTATGGAAGGTTATACTTGGGTATAATGGTGTTTTGAACAGTTTATTAGATTGGTTGGGTTTAATCGAAGAGCCATTGACATTCATTCTATATAACGCAAATGCCGTAGTCATTACTCTAACACATGCATGGGCTCCTTTTGCAATATTACCGATTTATGTAGCTTTAGAGAAAATAGACCGTAGCTATCTTGAAGCGGCGACGGATCTAGGAGATGGTCCTCTGAAACGTTTTTTTAGAATAACCCTTCCTTTATCAATGACTGGAGTAGTAGGAGCTGCTCTAATTATTTTCATTCCCACCATTGGAGATTATGTTACTCCGAAGCTTGTTGGAGGAAAAGACGGGCTCATGATAGCTAATATGATTCAAGTTCAATTTATGAAGGCAAACAATGCTCCACTAGGGGCATCACTTGCAGTTTCAGCAATGGGAATTGTCACTATGATATCTGTTATATTTTTAACTTTCAATAGACGTTGGTTGAGAAAGAGAGGGTCTTGAAAATTAATAAAAAATTCCAAATATTTGCATATGCATACCTTTTGTTTTTGTATTTACCGGTATTATTGCTACCGATTTTTGCATTTAATGATAGTACGATAATATCTTTCCCGCTTAATAGTTTTACATTTAAATGGTTTGCAGGATTGACAGAAGAAACTTATCTTCACGAATCACTTAAGAATTCTTTATTTGTAGCAATAAGTACATCCATCCTTAGTACATGTTTAGGAATTCTTGCATCTCGTGCTTCAGCACGTTATGAATTTTTTGGGAAAAAAAGTATACTATCTTTTCTCATTCTTCCACTTTTTTTACCTGAAATAATTGTTGGAGTTGCTTTGTTGGTTGTCCTTATGCAGTTAGGTTTGGCTCTTACACTATGGACTGTTATTTTGGGGCACACATTGATTTGTACACCATTTTCTATTGCAATCTTAAATTCTGCTTTTGCAAATATGGATATGAGCCTCGAAGAGGCCTCTTTAGATTTAGGCGAAACAAGATTTGGTACTTTTAAGAGAGTTATTCTACCAATGGTAACTCCGGGGTTGATTTCAAGTATTCTAATTTGTTTTACAATTTCACTAGATGAATTCATAATAGCATTCTTCTTGACTGGAACTGAAACAACATTACCTGTTTACATTTGGGGACAATTGCGTTTTCCTGCGAAGCTTCCTGGTGTTATGGCTCTTGGATTTTTAATGTTATTGCTTTCACTATTACTGCTTTCACTTTTCGAATATTTCCGTAGAAGAACAAACCGAGTTATTGATGATCAAGTTAATTTAGAATTTGGAAATTTATTTAAATCATGAAAGAACTAGATAAAGAAGTGACAAAAAACAATATAGTTGAATTGAATGAAGTTTTTAAGCATTTTGGCGAAATTGCGGCTTTAGATGGGGTTAGTGCCCAAATTAGTGAGGGGGAATTCTTTTCGTTATTGGGGCCTTCAGGTTGCGGGAAAACAACCTTACTGCGACTAATTGCAGGATTTGAAGAGCCCACAAAAGGAACTATTTCAATAGATAACTCTCCAATGTTTAAGGTAGAAGCTAATAAACGACCTACCAATATGGTGTTTCAATCATATGCTATTTTTCCTCACCTAAATGTAGAAGAGAATGTAGGTTACGGTCTTATAAGACTTAATTTAGGAAAAGAGGAAACTTCACGAAGAGTTGATGAAATGCTTCAACTGGTTGATTTAGAAGGATATAATTCAAGACCCGCGCATGCTCTTTCAGGTGGTCAGCGTCAGCGAGTTGCATTAGCTCGATCACTTATCATGAAACCGAAAGTATTGTTGTTAGATGAACCTTTGTCTTCTCTTGATAAAAATCTAAGAGAACAAATGCAAGTCGAATTACGAAATTTACAAAGGACTGTTGGTATAACATTCATTCTTGTGACTCACGATCAGGAAGAAGCACTTACTATGAGTGATCGTATTGCAGTTATGTTTGATGGAAAAATTATTCAAATTGCAACACCTCAAGAACTGTATAGCAGACCTATTTCTAAAAGAGTAGCTTCTTTCATTGGAGAAATGAATTTTATAGAAGGACAACTATTAATTGATGAAAAGGGAAAAACATCTGTTGAAGCTGGAATACTTGGTAAAATGGATGTTAATAGAGATCAAATTGCTGTCCCGCTTGATTCTGGACTAGTGACAATAGGGATTAGGCCAGAAATGATGTCATTACTTTTTGAAGAGCGAGATCGTACTGAATTTGAAATTGGAGGAGTAATAAAAGAAAGTGCCTATTTTGGTGACATGACATATTATACTGTAGAAGTTTCTGGACTAAATTCTCCTTTGACTATTTCGATGCGAAATACTTCTGGTAGGCGAATACTTGAAAATGGAGAATCAGCTAGAATTGGATGGGGATCAGAATCACTTGTAATACTTAATAAAACTTAGTTTTAAATAAATAGGTTTGCATCGCCCATAGAAAAAATGACGATGCTAACCGATATTTCCAAAGATAATCAATATCCGGCTTTAATCTTTTCAAAATCCTTGATCATCTGTTCTCTAATTTTATGAGATAGTGGGCTTTGCATTAGAGTATTTTTTGTATAGGTATCTAAACTTGCAAAACCATTTTCTTTGCCAATGCGATTCATTACATTTTCATTTGTATGTCCATATCCCCACTCTGTTAATAAATAAGTTGCAGCTGAATCAGATAGGAACGCATCAATGAAGTCATAAGCTTTTTGTTCACTTCCTGGTGCGTTTGCCATTTTTACATAACCGCATACCCAAGTTGAAGCACCCTCCTTAGTATCTATTTTCATTTTAACAGGATGATTTTCAGCTATTAAAGCGACAGCAGTTTCATTCCATGCCCATGATATAAGTATTTCTTTACTTGCCATTAATTGTTTTAAATCGGCTGGATCTTGCCAGTATGTTCGAACGTTTTTGTGAACTTTACGTAGAAAATTTGATGCATCTTCCAAGTCTCTCATTGAAGCTTTTTTCCAGTCTTTAATTCCATTAGCAAGAAATGCCAATGCATATGCATCATCTGTATTGTCTGGTATAGAAATTCTTCCTTTAAACTTAGGATTGATAAAACTTTGCAATGTGCTTGCTTCAGCTTCACTAACCTTGTCTGTTCTATAAGTAATAGCAGTTGCTCCCCAGTCAATAGGTACGAGCCATTGCTTACCTCCATGGTAAAAACCTTCAATGTTTTTGAAGTTTGCCATAACTTTTGACCAATTTTTTAAACGTGAAGTATCGATAGGTTCAATAATACCAGCTTCTCGCCACTTTACTGCAGATTGAGAACATGGATGAGCAAGGTCTGCTCTAAATCCAGTTCGTATCTTTTGAAAGGCTTCTTCTTCATCAGCAAAGAATGAATAATCAGGTGCTTTCTTGTATTTTTTCATGTAATCTTCAAAAAAACCTGGATCTTCGTATCCAGCCCAGTCAAAGATGACAAGTTTGTCATTTGCTGCCAATGACGTTCCAGTTGATAATATCAATCCTAAAATAACCAATGAGACTTCTTTAAAGAATTTTTCCATAGTATTTCTCCTCATGATTCTGATAATACAAAATAATATTAAATTTTAATGTGCCTTCAGTCTGAAATTTTACAAACTTTAGCTCATTCTAATTCCATTTATCAAACTTGTCAATAAACTTTCACAATGGTTAGCTTTTCTGTTGGAAACTAATATCAAATCTTAACCCTCTCACGCAAAAAAGGAACTTCTTCAGCGTTAACATTTTCAAACTCTCGAGCTGCTAGATGTCCTGAATGAACTGCATTTGCAATAATACCTGGTGCCAGGCAATCTCCTATAGGTTGAAAAGATTTGATTTTTAATTTAGAAAATTCACTTTTAGAATTTTGGAGGTTTTGGTAGATCTCATCATTTGGTACTCGTTCTGTGACTAACACCAGACTGTCGCAATCATAATGTGTTTTGTGATTAGTGAACACACATGATAGCTCTACTGATCCATTATGAACTGCGTTTAGATTATGTTGAGGATATAATTTAACTCCAATTTGTAGAAGTTTTTTTTGTATGCGTCGTTGCTCCATAGTATTGTGAGTCCAATTAGAAATGTCTGGAGCAGGAGTGACCAGTGAAACCTCATGGCCATCAATTCTTAATTTTTCTGCTAAAACACCACCCATGTAATAGTGTTCATCATCAAAAATTACTACTTGTCCCTTAACAGGAACATCTGCAAAAATGTCATCTGCTGTAAGTACCAGGAGATTCCCCAGACCTGGGATAGGTTCACGATTTTCTCTAGCAATACCATCTTTACGCCATTTTGAACCAGTTGCTAGAAAGACATGCGAAAACCCAAATTTGCTTTCTTCACTAAATTCCAAGATATCCTCTGTACTGAGATGGCTTCCCAGATAAATCTTTACGTTATCTAGTTTGTCCAACATTCTAATACGATAATCTTTTACTCTAGACCATTCAGACAATCCGGGAAGTTTAGTTTCATTAGAGATTCTGCCGCCAAGTTCTTCTGTCTTTTCTGCAAGAATTACCTTATAGCCTCTTTTACCTAGCATTAATGCACATTCTAATCCTGCGGGACCGCCTCCAACAACTAGAATACCGTCGTTACTTTTTTTAGATTCAATCTTTTCTGGATGCCATCCTCTTCTCCATTCTTCTCCCATGGTTGCATTTTGTGTACATCTAATGGGAACAGATAACCAATCACCGGCGACACAAATATTACAGCCTATACATTCACGAATTTCATCAATACGTCCTTCCTCAATTTTTTTAGGAAGGAAAGGATCTGCAATTGAAGGTCTTGCTGAACCTATCATATCTACAATACCTCTCTTAATCATGGAGACCATGGTGTCAGGTGATGTTATCCTACCAACTCCAACGACGGGTTTGGTTGTAAGAGATTTTACAAAACCTATGTATTTTTCTTGATAACCTTCTTTTTCGAACCTTGATGTTGCGGAATCGTTCTCCCATTCACTTATATTGACATCCCATAGATCTGGAATTTCTGCAAGCATTTCTATAATTTCACGACCTTCGTGTTCACAGGTTATGCCTTTGGGACCGAGAATTTCATCTACTGCAAAACGAACTGCTACAGCACACTTATTGCCAACTAACTCTTTGGTATCTTCCAGTACTTCTCTGAAAAGCCTTACCCTATTTTCTAAACTGCCTCCGTACTCATCTGTTCGATGATTTAAACGACGAGAAATAAAGTGCATCAATAAAGTCAGATTGTGACCAGCATATACATAAACAATATCAAATTCAGCCTGCATTGCTCTAGAAACAGCTTTACGATGCCATTCACGAAAATCGCGGATGTCTTTTTTGTTCATTGCTCGAGCTTGAACAGGATCATATGAATTTACTGAGATAGTACTTGGGGCAATTGGCGGAATTCGGCTATAATTGTTTGCATTAGAATAACCTCCGTGGACTAACTCAATGCCCGCCAATGCATTATGTTTATGGACTGCATCCGTCATTTTTGCAAGAGCAGGGATATCTCCGTCATCCCAGAGTCTCCCTTCTGCAGCAGAACCATTATCAGAGTTAGGGTGAATTTCAACTTCTTCTGTGCAGACGACAGCCCATCCACCTTCTGCCTTAATTTCTCTCATTGCAGCTAAAGTATTAGGGCGCAAATAACCCATGCCGTTGCAGTGAGGAACCTGATAAAAACGATTTTTTGCCGTTAATGGGCCAATTTTTATAGGCTCAAAAAGAATGTCATATATAGGATCACGTTGGACCATCTTATTAACCCTTCCAAAGTCCTTCCCGAATCAAATCTTCAGTGGTCTTGAGAATACCCTTTTCCAGAATGTTAAACATATCATCGATTTGGTTCTTATTTATAACTAGGGGAGGAGAAAACACGCACATATTCCATAATGGTCTCACAATTAATCCCATTGACTGACAGTTTTTGTCTATAAGGGAACTCATTTCAATGTCCATTTCTAGGGCATCTTCACTTTCAGGATCAACAATTTGACATTCAACACATCCTACTAAGCCTACTCCACGAGTGTCCCCAACGAGAGGAAGTCTCCTCAAATCTTTAATGCGCTGCTGGAAATATGGTGATATTTCTCTGACATGCTCCATCAGTCCTTCATTTTCGATGATTTCAAAATTTTTTAAAGCTGCAGCAGAACTTACTGGATGTCCAGAATATGTAAATCCATTAGAAAAAGTGGCGTCTTGGGAACCATCTCCTGAAATTTTTTGAAAAATTCGATCAGAAATTATACATGCTCCCATCGGTACATAACCTGAGGTAAGACCTTTCGCACAAGTAATTATGTCTGGTTCAATTCCAAAAACATCCTTGGATGCGAACCAATGCCCCAAACGTCCAAATGCTGTTACAACTTCATCTGAAATATATAAAACATCATACTTTCTACATACTTCCAAACATCTCTGATGATAACCTTTAGGAGGTACAATAACTCCTCCGGAAGCCAAAATTGGTTCTGCAATGAATCCTCCTACATTTTCTTCTCCAAGAGAAAGAATAGCTTTTTCCAAGTCATTAACTTTTTCTTCAAGAAAATCATCAATGCTGACGTTTTTTTGTCTTCTGCTTGGATTTACATCGGGAAGAAAGTGTACTAATTCTTTTGCTGTATCCATCCAATCCTTATCACGATCTTTGCCACACATAGTCGCACTAAGATATGTGCTTCCGTGATAAGATTTTTCTCTGGAAATAATTTTTTTCTTTTTATTTCTTCCTAAAACATTGTTGTAAAAGTGTACAAAACGAATAGCGCTATCTACGGCCGTTGATCCACAAGTTGTGAAGAAAACGTTGTTTAAATCTCCAGGAGTAAGATCAGCAATTTTATTTGCTAAGATGGCACTTGGTGAAGAACTCATATTCCATGGGGAATAATAGGGTACTTTGAGAATTTGATCTGAAATAGCATTAGCCATTTCTGGACGACCGTATCCTATCTGCACGCACCACATTCCTCCAGGCCCATCTATCAATTTTTGGCCATTTTCATCAAAGAGATATATCCCTTGTGCCTTTTCAGCAAACATACGTTTGTTTTGTCCAACCTCCTTCATATATTCCCATGGATGGACGAAATTGTTATTATCAAAACTTTGGATTTCTTCAATGTCTTCAATTTTCATATTTTTGGTCTCCTAAAAGGTTAGTTTTTCCATCTGGAATTTTTTCTCATAGCATTAATTGGAAGCAAAATTGGAAATTTTTCACGAATGTTTTTATCTTTTTTAGATGTGATATGGTCAGGATAGTTTTTTGATAAAATTTTGTGAACAGTTTCGTGTGCTCGGTTCATTATATCTTTTGATCCTTCTTCTTCCCAAACACTTGGAGAAGAGCGGTCTGCTATTTTTGGGTATAAAAACTCACTTTGCATATGATCAAGTGTTTGTTTCTGTCCAAGATAATGTCCGGCACCTAGAGCAACATCTTTAATTACGTTAACACTGAGAGTTTCTTCATTGACTTCAATACCACGAATTATTCTTTGTACTGCTCCAAGCATGTCATTGTCTATTACCAATGCTTCGAAAGAACAACCCATCAGGCTCCCCAGCATTCCAGCTGATTCTAAGATTCTATTACCTCCTGCTAATCCAGCAAGTACAGCACTTATACCTTTTTCATAACCTGCTTGAGCATCTGGAATTTTAGAATCAGTCATACATGATGGAACAGTCGTTGGCAAGTTGTAAAATTTTCCTATTTGAACAGCTGCAGAAATAATTAGAGCTTCCTCTCCACTTCCTCCTGAGAAAGAACCAGTCCTTAAATCACTTATAAAGGGCCAGATTGCAAAACTCATTGGACATCCTGGACTTATAAAATTAACTATGGCTAAACAAGCTAATCCTTCTGCAGTAACTTGGGCAAGAGTTCCTGCCAAAGTTACAGGAGCAGTTGCTCCTGCCTGGGGAGCAATCGCGATATCGTTGATTAAACCAAGTCGGCTAGTTTCTACCAAAACGTCCAAATTGTCCTTCGCAAATTTTAATGGAGAAACAATTGGACAACCTCCAAAAGTACAAAATGGTTTTTTGGCAAAACGTCCTTCTCCTCCCAAAACGATATCGAACATTTCCAGAGCTCCTTTAATATTTTTAGCACGATTAAATGTCATTTCAAAAGGTTTTTCTGTGCCAGAAACAAGAGCGTATGCTACATTAAAATCATGCTCATCCAAATCAGAAATTTCAGTTGGAATTACTGTTTGTCCAAACTGGTGTATGTACTCCAATTTGTCAACTAAACGACAAGTATCATATAAATCTAATAAAGTTGAAGGACGATAGGTCTTTGTATCATATTCTAAAATGGTTACAGCTTCACCACTTGTAGCATAATGTACCCTGTATCCACCGACGTGCAAGTCTGCATGCGTTGGATTTCGGCTATATACAACATATTCACTTGCAGCATTTACCAAGACATCCTCAATTAAAGATTTTGGAAAACATATGCGTCCAAGATCATTCAAAACGCATCCACATTTTGTTGCCAACTCAATAACTTCTGGAGTGGCATCAGCAATTCCTACACTTGACAAAATTTCCAAAGCTGCGTGATGAATCTTCTCAAGGTCTTTGCTATCAAGAGGTTTGTATGTCCCTCCAGTCATTCCTGCTTGTACGACAGACATCTTTTTTTCTGAAAATCTTTGAGATTTTCTAGCAGATCTCCCTCCAGAACGTACTTTCCCTATTTGCCTTACTTTATCTATATCTATCATATAGTTTTTAATATTCTATCTTGTTCTATCTCAGAAATATTATTCTATAATTTTTAATCGTAAATTAATTACAAATTTATTTTTTAGAAATAAATTTATTTTTTTCTAATTTTTTAAAATGTTTTTTGGTATTTAATGTTTCCACCGTCCCAAAAGTCATTGAAAAAATCATCTATATTCCAGCTTGTTGTTAGCATGAATGAAGAATTATTTTTAAGATTTTGAAATTCCCAACTGACCCGTAGTTTAGATTCAGTTTTACGTCTTTTTTTGTCTTCATTTTCTTCAGTAATATAATTTGTAACCTTATCGGTGTCTCCCACATATATGGCATACTCCCAAAATCTTTCCACTTCATATTGATGTCTCAGAATAGCGTAAGATTGAAAGGTCCACAAATGGAAATCATAACTGTCTTTTGCTAAATCTAACTGACGGAAAAAGTTTCTAAATCGATCTTCTCTAAGTCCTATAGTACAGTGAAAGTTAGTATTCAATTGATGAAGCCAATAAAAATCAATTGAGCTATAAAGAATTCGCTGTTCTCTATTATCAGGTGATCCAATTTCAGAGGATATTTTATTTTGTCTTTTTTTGAAAATATCAAAACTGCGCCAGCTAAATCCAGCAAGTTGATTTTTACGAAAATGATAATCAATCACGGCTCTAGAATCGTTACCTTTATAAGAAAAAACAAGTGATTCATCAGGAAAAATCTTACTGAAATTTTTATCTTTTAATAAACTAAAGCGAGTCCGCCAATTTCTCCATAGGAAAGCTCCCTCAAGTACACTTTCTATTGGATGTGTAGAATAGTAAGAACTATCAAAAAAATTTTTTTCATTATAATGAAGATCTTGAAGTAATTGCCTAAAACGTAAAAAATTCCAAGGGCGTCTACCAAGGGTTAGGCTTCCTCCTTGATCAGCATTACGTTTATCATATTCAGGCATTCCTAAAAGAGAAAATGCTATCCAATCATATACTCTCCATTCAACTTCAACAAGATAATGGAATGGTTTTATTTCGTAAAATTCTTCTTGTTTTGTATTAAAAATAACTGAAATTTGTTCTGAAATAGAATTTTTTATACGTGCTTCAAAATTTGTATAGAGTAGATCTAAGCCAAGGCTTCCTCCATTCATTCTCCATCCTTCTCCACTTTCATGCCATTTTTCTTCTTTTAATTTATTAAATTGGTAGGAATTTATATCTAGAAAATTTTCCTGATTTAGGTAAGTATGATTTATTTCAGAAGCATCATCGAATGCGAAAACAAATGATGCTTTTGAAATAATTAATAGACCATAAAAATACAAGTAGAAAAATTTGTTTTTAAAATTTCGATGCAAAAGATATTTGAACATCTTATTATGTCAGTTATGACTGACGTTTTTGTCCCTGTTCTACTTTGGCCCAAGTGTCTCTAAGTGTTACTGTACGGTTAAACACTAAGGCATCTGTACGAGATAACTTTGAATCTACACAGAAATAACCCAACCTTTCAAATTGTAAAACATCTTCAGATTTAGCTTCTTTGATTCCAGGCTCAACTTTGCAATCTGAAATTGTTTCAATTGAAGCTGGGTTCAAATCCTTAATAAAATCGCCTTTAGTATCAGCTCTTCCAGGAAAAGGATTTGAGAAAAGTCTGTCATATAAACGAACTTCAGCAGAAACAGATTCATGAGCTGAAACCCAGTGAATAATTCCTTTTACCTTGCGTCCTATAGGCTTTACTCCGGATCGAGTTTCTTTATCATACGTGCAGTGGAGTGCTGAAACTTCCCCATTTTTGTATATAACCTCATTACAGCGAATAACATAGGCGAAACGTAGTCGAACTTCATTGCCTGGAGAAAGTCGAAAATAATTGTCAGGTGGATTTTCTCTAAAATCATCTGCTTCAATGTAAATTTCTCTTGAAAAATTGATTTTTCTTGAGCCCATTTCAGATATTTTTGGATGACTTGCTGGTTCGAATAATTCAGTTTGTCCTTCAGGAAAATTTGTGATAATAACTTTCAAAGGTCTTAAAACTGCCATTACACGAGGAACATTTTTGTCAAGTTCTTCTCTAGCACAATCTTCTAAGACAGTCATATCAATATTGTTTTCACTTTTCGAAATTCCAATTCTTTCACAAAATAGTCTTATGGCTGATGCAGGGTAACCCCTTCGCCTTAACCCTGAAATCGTCAACATTCGAGGGTCATCCCAACCCGTAACGTGACCATCTTCAACGAGTTGTATTAATTTTCGTTTACTTAGTAAAGAATAATGAAGATTGAGTCTGGAAAATTCAATTTGCCTTGGGAGGCAAGGTGCACTGACCTCTTCTAAAATCCAATTATATAAAGGCCGATGATCTTCAAATTCAAGAGTACAAAGAGAATGAGTTACTCCTTCCAAGGCATCTGATAATCCATGAGTAAAATCATAAAGAGGATAAATACACCATTTACCCTTAGTTCTAAGGTGTGAAACTTTACGGATTCTATATAGAACGGGGTCTCTGAGATTAATATTTGGTGAAGACATATCAATTTTAGCTCTTAAGACAAGAGAGCCGTCTTTATACTCTCCATTACGCATTTTTCTGAATAAAGTTAAATTTTCTTCAACAGTTCTTTCTCGAAACGGACTGTCCTTACCTCCTTCAGTAAGGGTGCCTCGGTATTCACGTATTTTTTTTGCATCTAGGCTTTCAACATAGGCCTTACCTTTTTTTATTAATTCTTCAGCAAATACGTAAAGTTTTTCAAAATAATCTGAAGCATAAGTTAGTTTTTCTTCCCATTCGTATCCCAACCAACTAACATCTTTTAAAATTCCTTCGACATATTGCTCGTCTTCTTTGATTGGGTTTGTATCATCAAAACGCATAAAGCAAATTCCTTTAAATTCTTTAGCAATACCAAAATTCAAGTGAATGGATTTAGCGTGTCCAATATGTAAATGTCCATTTGGTTCAGGAGGGAATCGAGTTATTATTTGCTTATGTTTCCCAGAAGATAGATCTTCGCGGATTGTTTTACGAATGAAATCAGTAGTATTAATTTTAGAATTTTCGTATGTCATTTAATTTATGAATATAATCAGGAAACATTAAATTCTATATTTTTTGTATTGAAAATACATCAGGTTTTCTAGATATATCATTGTGTAAATCAAACATTTTTTCACGCCAATCAAAAAATAGGATCATCAGTACTAATTAGGGAAAAATTCGAAATGCAACGATCCCATTGAAATGCTCCAAATATAATATAATCTGAAAATCTTGGAGTTTAACCTGCTACAAAATTTTGCTGATTTAAAGTCTTACGTAAAGAGCTTAACAATTTTTGAAAATGTGGTAAACGTTTTTCACGATTTAGAACGACTTCCTCCAAAGTTTGTCCAGCAAAATTAATTTTTTCTCTACTTATACGAAAATATATTTTGTCTTTTGGTGATAAACTATTATGAATATCAAGAGCTATAAATTTTAATAATTCTGAATGTAAAATAGATTCTGTCCAGAATTTTATAAAAATTACTTCCCCATTCATAAGCTTTAGGGAAGTAGAATTAGGATATTCATTTTCCAGATATTTGGCAATTTCCCAAGAATCAGCAATTATATTTTCACCATCAATATGTATTGTGAATTTATTTTTTCCAGAGAACTCGATTTCCTTTTTTTCTGTAAAATGCCCAGGTAAAAACTTTACAGCTAACTTTTTATGGGCTAATGCCATTTTAACTCTAAAGCAATAAGGTCTGAATCTAATATTTACATTTGCAGCAGCTAAGTCATACAATTTTAGCATAATTTAATTTTGGAAAGATGAATAAATAATAATTATGTTTTTTTAAAACCAATCATTAAAAAAATTCAATGGTGAAAAAGTCTTGTTCCTGAAAAGGACATTGCAATTCCATATTCATTTGTAGCAGAAATAACCTCTTCATCACGATTACTTCCTCCAGGCTGTACAATATATTTTACTCCAATTTTAGACAAATGGTCTATATTATCCCTGAAAGGGAAAAAAGCATCTGAGGACAAGCTAACATTTGAAAGTTTTTTGATCCATTCTTTTTTCTCTTCATTAGAAAATATTGAAATTGAATCAGTAAACAAATCTTGCAATATTTTAATTTCACTGGATGAAAGGTCTTCTTCAATGTAAAGATTTCGGGCATTTGTTCGATCAACATTCCCTACTTGCTTGCGAAAAGGTAGATTTAAGATTTTAGGATGCTGCCTTAGGAACCATTTTTTGGATTTATTACTTGCCATTTTAATACAATCCAAACGATTTTGTTGTCCAGCACCAATACCAATTGTTTGCCCATTAATTGCAAAAACAACTGAATTAGATTGAGTATATTTTAATGAAATAGTTGCAACCAACAAATCTCTGCATGCTTCTTCTGTAAAATATGAATTTTTTGTTACAACTTTATTTAATATAGATTCTTTTGTTATTTTTAAGCTGTTCCGACTTTGAGAAAAAACGACACCATTTACTTCTCTAAATTCTATATCTGGAGATTTATAATCTGGGTTAACTTTCAAAATTATATATTTTCCTCCTTTTTTTTCTTTCAAAATTTTAAGTGCTTTTTCATCAAATCCAGGTGCAATAATACCATCTGAAACATTTTTTTTGATTATGTTTGCAGTACTTAAATCAATATTACGACTTAGTCCTATGAAATCTCCATAGGATGAAGAGGGGTCAGTCCCTCTTGCCCTAATATATGAGGTCGCTATCGGAGAAATATCTAAGTTGCGGCAATCATAAACTTCAAGTAAGGTTTCATCTAATTCTACGCTTACTGCAGCTCCAGCTGGGCTAACATGCTTGAAAGATGTTGCTGCTGGCAATTTTAAAGCATCATCAAGTTCTTTTACTAATAGCCAAGAATTTAGTGCATCTAAAATATTTATGTAGCTAGGATGACCGTTAATTATTTCAAATGGTAAATTTTTATTTTCCTGAGTATAAATTGCTGCTGAATTTTGATGGGGATTAATTCCATATCTAAGATCAAATTTGTGGATATAGGATTTTTTAATATCGGTCATTATTTTGAATTATTATTTTTAGAAGGTAAGAAAGTATTTTGTACAAAAATTAATGGTAGCTCCACAAATATAAAGACTCAAGTATTCAATCAAATTAGAATAATTAACAACTTTTATTTATATTAAATTTAAGAATTATGTTAAAAAAATTCTAGGGTAAAAGTTTGTATTTGAATGTATATTAATTAATCTAATTTTCCCAATTAGGAATCTTTAGTGTGCCTTTTTTACTTGTATTTTTGAGGCTGGATTTCTTTTTAGGAATAGAAGAACTTTCCGTTAAAACTTTTGACTTATATTCTGAGTCTGAAATCCTTGCCTTTTTTTCCTGCTCCTTTTTTACTTTTTTCAAACGTTCTTGGGCTTTTCTCAAGCTAAGCATGTCTTGGTATCTATTATAGTAGATGTCTGCCATTCGGCTGTCAGACATTTTATAGTGAGCCAGAGCTAAATTATAGTATGTATCGGTCTGATTAGGTACAAGACTTTTAACACGCTTGAAAGATTCAATTGATTCATTGTAATTGCCTATTTCAAAGTAAACTAAACCAAGATTGTAGTGGAAACTTGGTGACTCGCTGTCTAAATTAATAGCCTTTTGGAAATTCCAAATTGCGATTTGGTAGTCCCTCTGTTTCAAAGCAGAATTGCCTTCTTCAAAATAATATATCGCAGATTTTCTTATTTGTTCATGATTTGAGCAAGCATTAAAATAAAATGATAAAATCAGAAAGAATAAAAAAATAAATTTAAAATATGATTTTTTCAACATTTAAATTTAAACCAAAAAAAGATAAATAATTTATTATAATTAAGTAATAATAACTATATTTGTATAGATATTGTAAACGACAGTTGTCGATTTTTGCTCAAGGATTGCATTAAAGTTTTAAATAGTTTTATTAGATATTACTTTTTGATTATCAATGCATATTTCATACTCAATAATTATCATATGAAGAGAATTATTTTTATTTTTTTTATTATCTCATTATTTTTTGTGTTTCTAACTTCGACTTGTTCAATCCAAAATGTTCTAGCAGAGAAGTATAATAATAAGGATGAAAAAACAATTAATGAAGATAAGAAGAGACAAAAATTTTTGTTAGAAATGCAAAATTTAATTAATGCCGCAATTAAATCTGGTTTTTCAGAAAAAGAAATTAGAGAAATTACTATAGTTCGAAATGGTAAAGTTATATATGTTTGGGATTACATAGAACAAGAAAAACTAAGGTTAAAAAAAGAGGAACTTAACAAAAAAAAATTAAAACCACTTGATAGGTATTTGACAGTTATGGATGTTTCAGATGAATTGGAAAGCTTTGAAACCAAAGATTTAGATCTTTTGAAAGATAAAAGTATTTTTGTGGGGGCTGATCAAAAGTGAAGATTATAGCAGTTACTGGTGGTTCTGGTTGCGGTAAAACTTTTTTTACTAAATTACTTGTTGAACGTTTGCCGAAATCAGTCATTTTACCTTTGGATAGTTACTATTTTGACATACCGGAACAAATTCCGACCGGTAAATATGATTTTGATGAGCCTAATTCTTTTGATTTCAAGCTTTTTAGGTTTCATCTAGATAGTTTGTCTTCCGGCAAAACAGTTCAAAAACCGAATTTTTGCTACGATTCAGGAAAAAGGCTGGATGATTTTACTTTGTTACAACCAAGTGAGTATTTGATTATTGAGGGTTTACACGTTCTCTTATATCCAGATATAAGGTCTAAAATTTCTTTTTCATTCTATCTTGAATCTCCTCTTGACATAGCAGTTAGTCGTAGATGTCTAAGAGATATTAATGAGCATTCTATGACTGCTGAACATAGTATCAATCAATATTTGCAATTTGTCCGACCCGTTTTTTTTGAACTTATCCAACCAACAAAAAAGTTTGTAAATTTAGTTGTAGAAAATAACCTTGATAGTAGATTAGATTTATTTATAGATAACTATTTAGCAAAAAACACTCTATAATATAACTATTACATTTTATCGTCTTTTTATTTAAATTTGTAATTCAAATTAAGTTTTAAATGGAACTTCTAAAAAGATATTCTATCTCTTTTGGTATTGCTGGCTTGTTCCTCTATTTTTTTATTGTTTGGGTTGAGGAGAGAAACGAAAGTAATATGCCACATAATCTGTCTACAAAAAAAGAAGAAAAAGTTTCTGTTACTTTAGTTCCTAAAAGATATCATGAAAAGTGTGTTGATCTAAATACGAATCAAAAACTCCAATATGGTTTTAATTCAGATGCACTTTTGAAATTTAATCTTCATTATCATGATGAAGGAGAAAAAATTTTTATAGTTCAGGAAGATTCTTCTAACAATTTAGAGAAAATTTTCAAACCTCAAAAGAGAGCTTATTATTGTTTAATGTGGGTTAATTCAGGAGAAAAAAACAAAAAAATTGACTATTATTTCAAAATTATAAATTAATTCTCATTAAATCAATAAAAACTGAATAATAAAAATTTTAAATTAAAATATTTATTTAAATTAAGCGAGAGTGGTGGAATTGGTAGACACGCCAGATTTAGGATCTGGTGCCGAAAGGTGTGGGGGTTCGAGTCCCCCTTCTCGCACCACATAATCCCCGTGATTGCAAGGCTTGGGATGTGCGACCCCTATTTGTCTGCATTTTTGTCTGCATTCAGCCATACAATTTCTTGGATATGGTGGCACCAGTCTCCAAAGTTTCTTCTCCAGAAATATGCGAATATCTCTCTGTACTGGCAGAATCTTTATGGCCGAGATGACTCTACATATGACCCCCAATACTTTTTCTATCCTGGTGTAAATAAGAAGCTCAACAATGTCGAAGATCATGCCAGCGAAAGTTTTCAATTCCTATTCTTTTTAATAAGTTGTACTAGGGAGTACGAAAATTGTTGAGGAAAACAAATTCACTTTTTGGAAACTCTTCTGCATTCCCTCTTCACCTGACAAGTATATCTCTAACTGCGAGCATATTATCAAGATTTGGAAGTTATGGAGGAACGAATCGTGATCTTTGGATAGGTTTGAAAGATAATGTTACAGAAGGTACGTGGTATTGTTATACTGGAACTACTTACGGGGATGGAGGAGTTACAGACAATATTTCCTCAGGTGCCACATGGCCAGATGATTCTTCAAAATGGCGTAGCGGTCAACCAGATAATCATGGTAGTGGAGAAGATTGTAACACCAACAGAGGATCTTTATCATCGTGGACATGGAATGATTTTCCTTGCATCGCAGATTTGTAAGGTTTTATCGAATTTGATTAATTAGTTATTAAATTCGATCCCCATTCATTGAAACATCTACCTTATTCTAGTATAAAATTGATAAGAAAATGTTTTTTAAAGTGAGAATGATTTGTGTTATGTGTCTATTTTTATAAAATATTAACCTTGCCTTGCATAATCATGAAATGCCCTGGGAAACTACAAAAAAAAGTATAATCTTCTCCTTTAATTAATTTTTTTGTATTTATCTCCAGTGTAGTTTCTTCTCCACCACCTACAATGTGAGATTTAAAAAGAACTTCATTTAACTCTGGTAAAAATCCATTTTCAATTCCATGAGACATTTTGATTTTCGAGATGACCTTATCGAGATCACTTTTTTTTAAAATTACAATGTTGTGCCCCATAACATTTTTTGGTAGTTTCCCAGTATGTTTTAATACTATCTTAAATAAACTACAAGAATCGATGACATTGATAATTTTTGTATCAAATTTCATCATATCTGTGCCATTTATAATTTTCTCACAATTATTTGCGAATAAATTATAACAAAAAAATAGTGCTAAAAAATTTATCATTATTATTTTCAATATTTTTCTCATTTTATATTTTTATTTAGTCTAAAAATTGTAAAATCTAATACGAGTTTACTTCTTAGAATTTTAAAATATTTTATAGTTAAAATCTAATATAGGATTAAACATAAATCCTATATTATTTTGAGTGTTATACAAATTTTTAGCATACTCAAAATATGACAAATTCAATCTTGGTTTATATATATTTTCTACTTTTTTAAGTTTACCTAAAGACATTATTACAGGAACTGACAATTCAGGGTAATTTTGAAATTCTATTTTTCGAAGGACTGATTTTTGTTCTAAAATATTTTTCTCATTTTGATTGTAGGAATTTTTTAAAGTATCCACAGGAATTAAAATCTTTTGTTTAAATGATTTTGAAAATACCATGCTAAGAATTATCCCAAAAAGCATAGTTAAAATAATTATACTTGTAAAAAATATGTCATAATATTTACTACTGTATTGACTCATATTTTTTAATCTAAAATTTTTTGGTTTAATTTTTCTAAATTTTCAAAAAAAAATCCCCCATGCCGGGTGAGGAGAAGATAGAATCAGGATTGAAGTTATCCCTGTTTCTAATGTGTAACCCAGCAGGGGGTAGATAAAATATTATTTTTAAGGTTAGTATATACTAATTAAATAAATATGTAAATAATAAATTATAATTAATTAAATTTAGTAATAAAGAGGATAATTTTTAATATAAAAAAATAATTGATTATGGATAGGCTATCTGAAATAATTTCATTAAAATTTAATTATGAAGTTTCTGAAATTACTGATGAAAAAGTAGGAATTCTTTCAAACTATTTATTCAGGAATATCAACCATAGAATCTCAGCTGTTAATCATATATGAATTTCATTCAAAAATTTTAAAAAAAAATCTTCAAAAAAATATAGATACAATCATTATAAATTACCTAAATGCATTAGCAGAATATTTAAAAAATCAAGAAGAAAAACATTACAAATATAAACCCAAAATGTCGGAACATTGGAATCAAACTGAATTAAATAATATGTTTAAATATCCTGCTACCAAAAAAAATCAAATCCTTTATGTCGCTATAAAAAAAATTTTCAAGAAATATTTGAAGCTTTTGATTCAGTATGTGTAAATGAGAATCACGCATTTTTTATGAAAGGAGAGTTTTCAAAAAAGTTATATCTAGAAGAAGATATTTTAAAGAAACATTGCAGAAGATAGATTAGGCTATGAACTTGAGTCTTGTTGCATGGGATATAGATATTGCTGTCAGATAATGAATGTGGGGATATTTCTAAAGATCTTTATTTAATAAAGTATTAATTTTTAAAAAGAAAGAAACTTTTGGAAAAATAGATATTGAAAACTAAAAAATATCTATATCTACTATGAACAAAATATTCTTATCTCTTTTTAATAGGAATGGCAAGGCATTGAATAGTCTAGCAGAAACACATGGGGGTATATTCACGTTATTCAAGATGATTGTTCTCTGAAAACTGTGAAGCATCAGCAGAATTTTAGGAAAAGATTAAAAAAATCTAATACTTCCTTAATTAGGAGAATATACAAATCAATGGAGTAATTTGCAAAATAACTCTAAATATTTAGACTCAGATACAAAAATCAAATGTTCAGATAAGTTCAGGGTATTTAAATTTATTGAAGAAAGAACAATTCCATTTTCAGAATAGTCTTAATTTTAAAAATGAAGTATTTTTTAATATTCTAATTATAGAAAAACCTTTCTCATGCTCAACCATCATTAATATATTTTTGGTTCTATCCAAAAAATTATAGACAATAATTAATGAATGATGATTAAAATTCTAACAAAATTAGAATCTAGTTGCATCTTTCTTAAGTCATGTTTATTTTTTTGTTTGTTATTTGAGATTATTCTAGGCGGTTGTATTGATCCCGAAGTAAGATCAAATTATAGTTTCCCTTCAAAACAGCAGCAAAGAGTGATGGAACTGTGCACACTAGTTTTTACTGATCCTTATTATCAATACATCTCTCCTTCACGTCGATCAAAATTAAAAAGAATTCGAACAACGGAATGGGGTTTTTGGGCGACATTTGAAGATGGAAGAACTTATAGAGTTCCTATTATCTCAGGTTTAAATCTTGGAGAAGATTATTATTGTAGTTTTAATATAAATTCAGAATATTGTCCAAATAGGAGTGATGCTAATCATCATTGTGAGTGGGACTAAAAATCTTTTAAGTGTTTTTTAAAAACAATTATATTAAATTAACAAAATTAATTTTTATAAAGTTGCAATATCTTCTAATCTAGAAACATACTCTGGACTAAGAAGATGTTCTCCTTCTAGCAGGAAATTAAGATATTCTTTAGTAGGTCGAGATTCAGGTCCAGTATTGATTGCAACATAAACAATGGCTGATAAAAGATGTCCTTTGAGATCAAGAACTTGAATGTTTTTCCTTTCATATTGTTTGTCCTGAACTCCCTCATAATTATCTAGTGTAACTAGATCTTCTTCTCGTACAAAATATAGAATACCTTCTACTAGATCTCCTAAAGAATTTTTAATGTTGGCTTTGCCTCCATCAAAGGATTGTTTGTTAAATGTCAGAACGTAATCGGACAAGGTTGCAGAAATTCTTGTAGGTGACCAACCTATTCTGTGCCTAATCCTTCGGCCACTCATATTTGATCCATAAGCGAAATAATTTTTCATGAAATATCTTGTAATAAAAAATAAATTTTAAAATGATGTTAATAATTATTTGTTATAATAAATTATTAATTAATTATTAAAAAATTTGACCAATGCTAATATAAAATATTTAAACTATTAATGAAAGTGTTGTGAAAAATTATAAATAATTTAATTTTTACTTTAATCAAAATATATTTTTCTTAAATGAATCTTTCATAAAACACTAAACTTGAGGCGTTGTAATATTTGTGAAACAATTTTAGCGTTTTCGTATATTTATTCTTTATTTTTTAAGATTTAATGATTTCTCTTATTTATAGAAAATTTTATTATTTCCGTCCTGAAAAATTAATTTTTTTAAAAGATAAATTTTGGATCAAGTCAATATTTTGGGATATATTTTGGTTTCATTCAGGTATATGGATTCCTTTAATTCTTATAATTTTTAACCACTCATTTTTAAGTGAAATATTTTATGCAGTAGGGGTTTTTATGTTTTGGATTGCTCACCGTTTTAGCTCTTTATATTTGGCTTGGGGGACAAAAGCTTTTCATACTCTTCGTAAAAATCAACCAAAACGTTTTATTATATTTCCAATATTGATTGTACTAGGAGTTTTAATTTTACTTTTTTTGATTCCAGATTATTTGTTACCTTTTTCACTTTTGGAAAGAATTTTAGGTTTATTATTGATTGATTTTGTTTGGGGAGCTCATCATTTTGCGGCTCAACATTTTGGAATACTAAGAATATATCAAAATGTTTTGAAAAAAGAATCTTCTAAATTTTTAAAAAATCAAGATCGCATTTTCTGTTGGGGAATTGGTGGAATAATGGTTATAGTGGCAGAAATTATTCATGGAACATCTTTCTTACAGGAAAAAAAATTGATACCAGTTAATAATTCTATTTTGTTATTGGATGAAATTCTATTTTTAAAAATTCTTGGTACTTTAGTCGTTTTTGGATCGACTTTTTACATGATTAAAAATGCTATACTTTTTAAATCCGGTTTACCAAAGATTTTATATTATTTAGGCATTGGAGTAATGGTTATAACAGCTTTTCAGATCGATCCATTTAAGTTTTTGATGTTATGGACACTTCAACATTGGATGGTTTCTTTGGGATTAGCTGCTCATATGGCTGGTAATGATAACTTGGGAAATAATGTAAATCATTTTGTGGCTTATCAAAAGTCTTCATCTTTCAATTTTTCAAAAAGTTTTATTGTATTGCTATCTATGTGTAGTTTTTCTGTTATAATGACTCCTTTTTTCGAAATAGAAGCTGTTACTAACGATATAAGTTACACTGAAAAAATCTTCCCTAATTTGATTGAATGGTTGAGAGAATCAGACCTGGTAATATTTATAATGGCATTAGGCATTGCAACAGGATTTTTGCATTATTGGATGGACAGGTCTGTATATAGAATTTCCGACCAGGAAACAGGTAAGGTAGCAAAAAGATTAATTTTTTCGAAATGAAGCATTAATAAAAATTAAAAATGATTGAGGAAAATGAAATTAAAGATAATTGGCCTAGTGCAGTAGAAGGAAATATAGAACATCCTGATTTAGGTATTATTAACTATTGGACAGGTGAAGAGAAAGATAGAATAGTTGTACGTTTTAAATATGAAGGACAAATTAAGGAAGAATCTGAAAAAATATTTTTTATAAATTTAAATCAGGGTGACTGGGTATTAAGTCAAATTTCAACTTTTAAATCCAGTAATTCAAAGTTAAAATTAACAAAGGTTCATTCTTTTCAAGAATATGAGGAGCTAGAAAAAAAATATCATCCTATTATTGAACTTTTCATAAAATTTCGTGAAAGTAGAAAATTATTCTAATAATTTATATTTGTTTTATGTATTTATTGCAGAAAATTTTTTGGTGATATCTTTTACTTGACTTATTTCAACAAAAATAGTTAAATTATTAGCACTTGACACTAATGAGTGCTAATACAAAATTAAATGGAAATGGAGTTTTTCTTTTGATAAAAAAAGTATTAAGTGTTGGCAAAAAAGAAGTACGCTTCAACGTTGTTTTAAACGAGCGTACTCAGCTGGTTCTTCATAGTATTATAGAAAGCTATATACAGTCTTCGGAGCCTATTGGTTCTCGCACACTATCAAAATCAATTGGACTATCGTTGTCTCCTGCAACTATAAGAAATATTATGTCTGACTTGGCAGAATCGGGATATCTGATTCAGAATCACACTTCAGCTGGGAGAGTTCCAACTGATAAAGCGTACAGATTTTATGTTAATTCCCTTCCAACTAGGTCAAGAGTTCCTGAACAGATTAAACAAAAAATTTCTACAGTATCTAATGAACAAGGAACTCAAGTCGAGGAGATACTAGCTGAGGCGGTACGTAAATTAGCGGAACTTACTAATTTTGCTAGTGTAGTGACTAAACCAAAAGCATCGGTTAGTAAACTTCAACGTATTGAGTTAATAAGAATAAGTGATGACAGAGTTCTGGTAATTTTAGTAACAAAAGCTGGTGTTGTTCGAGATAAAGTTATTTTTGTTAAGGAAAGTCCTTCCCAAGACTTCCTAAATTCAGTTACCACTTTCATGAATGAAAAATTTAAAAATCAATCAATGGAGGAAATTCGTAATGAAATTCATCAAAGCATGGTTGAAAATCTTGATCGATATGACGATTTTTTACCACATGCTATTAGGTTGGGGAAAAAAGTTTTTGAATACGACCAACCAGGAGAAATTTTGATTGATGGACAGATGAACTTGTTGCTTGATTCAAATTTTAATGAACAATCTACGGTTAGATTGTTAATAGATGCATTTGATAAAAAAAGTGAAATTATGAAAATATTAGATAACTCAATGAAACAAAAAGGTGTGAAAATTTTCATAGGTAACGAAAATGATTTTAAACAATTGCAAGGTTGCTCACTTATAACTGCAAGCTATAGGAATAAACAAAATGTTTTAGGTTCAATAGGAGTAGTTGGTCCAACAAGTATGGACTATAAGATGATAATATCGATGGTAGACTATACTGCAAAAATTTTGACTAAGACTATTTCCGAACAATCTTACGATTGATTAATTAGATTTAAAAAGTATTTATGAGTGTAAAAAAACGTAAAGAAACAGCTGAAAAAAAAATAAAAAGAAAGAAATCGAAGAAGTTTAGTGATATTGAAAATTTGAAGAATGTTGCTGAATCTGGTGAAGTCTCAGATGATGTGAATGTTTTGGAAGAGCAATCTGGCCAAGAATTATTGGAAAAGGAAAGAGCTCGTGCTAAGAAAATGGAGGATAGGTATCTAAGAGTCAACGCAGAATTTGAAAATTATAAAAAAAGAATGATACGAGAAAGCTCGGATCGATTCAAATATTTTAATCTTGATTTGATTAAAGAGCTATTACCTTCCCTTGATAATCTTGAAAGGGCTATTAACCATGCAAAGAATGAAAATAAAGAAAATACAGACGTAGACAGTATGATAGTAGGACTAGAAATGGTCAAAAAAATGACACATGAAGTGTTTGAAAAGTTTGGTGTTTCACGGGTCAGTACCATTGGAGAAGTGTTTGATCCTAATGTTCACCAGGCAGTAGGAGTAGTTGAGTCGAACTCTGTCCCCGAGAATCAAGTAGTAGAAGAATGTCTTGGAGGCTATCTTCTTCATGGTCGAATTATCAGGCCTGCTATGGTTCGTGTCTCAGGAAAAAACTAAATTAGTTTTTATAAAAAACAATCTTAATCCTGTGAAAAAATCTAGGATTTTTTCAAGGGAAATATATTAAAGAAAAAGGAGCAAAATAATGGGAAAAGTCATTGGCATTGATTTAGGAACAACTAATTCTTGCGTGAGTATAATGGAAGGAGGAGATCCAAAAGTCATTGAAAATACAGAAGGAACAAGAACTACACCTTCAATGGTAGCTTTTAATGATGAAGGAGAACGATTAATAGGACAGGTAGCAAAGCGACAAGCAGTAACTAATCCCCAAGGCACTATATTCTCGATCAAGCGTTTGATGGGACAAGAAATTAAATCTGCAGAAGTAAAGCATACAAAGAAATTAGTATCATATGAAATTGTAAAAGGCAATCAGGATTCAGCATATGTTAAAGTTAATGACAAAACTTATTCACCTCAAGAAATTTCAGCATCCATTCTTCAAAAAATGAAACAAACTGCGGAAGAATATTTAGGAGAAAAGGTTGAAGAAGCAGTAATTACAGTCCCTGCCTATTTTAGTGATGCACAGCGTCAAGCTACAAAAGATGCGGGTAAAATAGCGGGCTTAGATGTACTGAGAATTATTAACGAGCCAACTGCGGCTGCAATGGCATATGGCTTGGATAAAAAGCAGGACGAAAAAATTGCAGTATTTGATTTAGGAGGAGGTACTTTTGATATATCTATTTTGGAAATAGGAGAGGGCGTTTTTGATGTAAAAGCGACAAATGGAGATACATTTTTAGGTGGTGATGATTTTGATAATCGGCTAATAACTTTTTTTGCGGATGAATTTAAAAAAGAAAATGGGATAGATTTGCGTGAAGATAAAATGGCGTTGCAGCGTTTAAGAGAGGCAGCTGAAAAAGCAAAACACGAACTTTCATCAAGTTCCGAAACAGATGTCAATCTTCCCTTTATAACTGCTGATGCATCTGGTCCTAAGCACTTTAATTTAAAAATTACACGAGCAAAATTTGAATCTCTTGTGGATGATCTTATTAAGGGTTGTCTTGAACCTTGCAGAAAAGCTTTGAAAGATGCTGGTTGTACTTCAAAGGACATCAACGAAGTAATTCTCGTTGGTGGAATGACACGCATGCCAAGAGTGCAGGAAATTGTAAAAGAGTTTTTTGGAAAAGAACCTCATAAAGGAGTAAATCCTGATGAAGTTGTAGCTATTGGAGCAGCAATACAGGGAGGAGTATTAAAAGGTGATGTTAAGGATGTTTTATTACTAGATGTAACCCCACTTTCTCTAGGTATAGAAACTCTAGGTAGTGTCATGACTAGATTGATTGAGCGAAATACTACTATACCTACAAGAAAAAGTCAGACATTCTCAACTGCAGCAGATAATCAACCAGCGGTAAGTATACATGTTTTGCAGGGTGAGCGAGAGATGTCCCCTGATAATAAGACTCTAGGTCGATTTGAATTGGTAGGAATTCCACCAGCTCCTAGGGGTGTACCTCAAATTGACGTGACTTTTGACATTGATGCTAATGGAATTGTACATGTGAGTGCAAAAGATTTAGGAACTGGAAAAGAGCAAGCAATAAAAATAGAATCTTCCGGAGGTCTTTCTGATGAAGAAGTAGATAAAATGGTAAATGAAGCAGAACAGTTTGCCGATGAAGACAAAGTTAAGCGCGAAGTAGTTGAAATTAAAAATCAAGCAGAGAGTCTAATTCATAGTACTGAAAAATCAATAAATGAACTTGGGGAGAAATTACCAGAAGAAGACAAATCAAAAATTGAAGCTTGTTGTGAACAATTGAAAAAAAGTCTTGAGGGCGATGACGTAGATACAATTAAAAGTGATATAGAAGCTTTAAACCAAGCCGCTCATAAAATTGCAGAATTGTTATACAGTCAACAGTCTGAAAAGCAGGGTGAAGCTTCAGAAAGTGAAATAAAAGAGCCGACATCTGAAAGTGGTGAAACTTCTGGCAATGATAATGAAGACATAGTAGATGCAGATTTTGAAGAAGTTAAAAAGTAGATAGAAATGGGCTCATTTAAATATAAAAAAAAAATTATATAACAATAAAATTCAGCTTATAGAGTCCACTGGGAATTCATGGCAAAAAAAGATTATTATGATGTTTTAGGTGTTTCTCGAAACGCATCGACAGAAGAACTAAAAAAAGCTTATCGAAAAGTTGCAATGAAGCATCATCCAGACCGCAATCCTGGAGACTCAAGGGCTGAAGAAAAATTTAAAGAGGCATCAGAGGCATTCGAAGTCCTTGGAAATCAAGAAAAACGATCAAGATATGATCAATTCGGACATGCAGCCGAAGGTTTGGGTAATGGAATGGGTGGATTTGGGGCTTCAGGAGGTAGTGGATTTGGAGATGTTTTTGGAGATATTTTTAGTGAATTCTTTGGTAGTTCAGGAGGGACTTCAAATGGTAGACATGAGCGTGGTTCTGATTTACAGTATAATATGGAAGTTTCTTTTAATGATGCTGCCTTTGGTTCCTCTAAAGAAATTGATGTGCCTCGTATGGAAACTTGCGATTCATGTGGCGGGTTGGGAGCAGAGTCTGAAAAAGATATAAATTTTTGCAGTTCATGTGGAGGAACTGGTCAGCAACGTGTCCAACAAGGGTTCTTTAGTGTAGCATCAACATGTGGAAGCTGTGGTGGACGTGGAAAAACTATATCTAATCCATGTAAAAATTGTAACGGAAGGACTAGAGTTTCAAAGACAAAACGAATTCGCGTTAATATTCCTGCTGGAGTTGCTACTGGTTCGAGAATAAAACTTTCCGGAGAAGGCGAGCATGGACCAAATGGAGGAACTAGTGGTGATCTATATATTTTGTTAAGTGTTAAAGATCATTCTCTTTTTGAAAGAGATGGAGCAGATATTTTTTGTGAAGTACCTATTAGTTTTTCACAGGCCTCACTTGGGACAGATCTCGAGGTCCCAACTTTGGAGGGGAAGGCTAGACTGAAGATTCCAACTGGAACTCAAACACATAGAATATTTAGATTGAAGAACCAAGGTGTCGCCCATTTGAGAGGAGGTGGACGTGGAGATTTACACGTTAGAGTTGTGGTAGAAACACCTAATAAATTGACTTCACGCCAAAAAGAATTGTTAAAAGAATTTGATGAATGTTCAGACGCAAATAGTAATCCAATCCATGATAAATTTATGGAAAAAATAAAGAATATCTTTTCATAAGTCCTTTCCAGTTGACAGATTTATATTTTCTGTTTTTTTCTTCTTGACTATCAATCACTTGATGTTTTGTCCTAGATATTTTTATTAGATACTATTTATCTTTAGAAAGAAAAACTTATGTCAATAGCAAATTCTATTCGTGAATCGTTAGAAAATGGATCTTGGATTCGTGAAATGTTTGAAGTTGGTACTAAATTGAAAGAAGAAAAGGGAGAAGAAAATGTTTTCGATTTTTCTTTAGGGAATCCAATCCTAGAACCTCCAGAAAAATTTCATTTCGAGCTTTTAAATCTACTAAAATCTCCTAAAAAGGGAATGCATCGATATATGCCAAATGCGGGATTTTATGAGACTAGGGAATTTATTTCTGGTGTAATGAGAGATGAAACGGGTCTTCCTTTTGAAAGCAAAGATATTGTTATGACTGTTGGAGCAGGAGGTGGATTAAATGTTGTATTAAAGTCTTTGTTAGAGCCCGGAGAAGAAGTTTTAGCTCTGGCTCCCTATTTTGTTGAGTATAAAGCTTATGTGCAAAATCATGGAGGATGTTTGTCTATTGCTCAAACTACTCCAGAATTTCAAATTGATTTGGATAGTATAGATTCTGCTTTAAACAAGAAAACTAAAATTGTAATAATTAATAGTCCAAATAATCCAACAGGAGTGGTTTATTCTCAAGAATCAATAGATAAATTGGGTGACCTATTAAAGAAAAAGGAAGAAAAATTTGGCCATCCGATCTATTTGCTTTCAGATGATATTTATCGATATCTGGTTTTTGATGGACTGACCAATTGTAATGCATTTCTAAGTTATCAAAATTCAATATTAGTAAATTCTCATTCAAAAGATCTCGGATTAGCAGGTGAAAGAATAGGATATATTGCAATTCATCCTGAAATATATGAAATTGATGGATTACGTCAAGCTCTGATCTATAGTAATCGGATTCTCGGATTTGTAAATGCTCCAGCAATGATGCAAAAAATAATACCTCTAATCGGAAAATCAAAAGTTGATATTTCTATCTATGAAAAATTAAGAGATAAAATTTATGCATTGATTCTTGATTTAGGATTTGAAGCGATCAAACCTCAAGGTGCTTTTTACATTTTTCCTAAATCTCCTGATCAGGATGATGTTAAATTTGTGAAAAGGGCTCAGGAGGAAAATATTTTACTTGTTCCAGGTAGTGGTTTTGGAAGAGCGGGATATTTTAGAATATCTTTATGTTGTAATTTAGAAACCATTGAAAATTCACGTCCTGGATTTGAGCGTCTAGCTAATTATTATGGTTTGTAGAATTTAAACTAAATTAATAAATTATTTTTTTCTACTAATAAATAATTTTATTCTTTCCTTGCCTCCCTCTACTAGTGAGTAGAGTGTTGGTAAAATAAAAAGTGTGATAATAGTTGTAACTCCAAGGCCATACATTATTGCTAATGCCATTGATTTCCAAAAACTAGCACTTTCAGCACCAAATACGAAAATTGTATCGCGAGAGAAATCAAAATCCATCCCGATAGCGATTGGAATAAGACCTAGTACTGTAGTTACAGCAGTCAATACAATTGGACGAAATCTAACTGCTGACGCTAGTATCATGGCCTCGTTTATTTTGTATCCTTTTTTTCGCAATTTGACAACATAATCTAGCATCACAATAGCATTATTGACTACAATCCCAGCTAGGGCGACGGTACCAACTCCGGTCATGATTATTCCAAATGGTCTATCGTGAACTATAAGTCCTACTAAAACTCCCATAATTGACATAAATACAGTAGTTATTATTATCAAAGGTAGAGCAATAGAGTTAAACTGGGCAACCATAATTACGATAATCATGAAAATAGCTATTATTAAAGCTCTACCGATGAAGATTTGAGATTCTTTACGATTTTGGTCTTCTCCCGTAAAAAGATAGCTAACTCCTTGTGGTAGATCCAAATCTTTTAGTAGTTGTTTTGCTTTCATAACAATTACTGGTCCAGGCATTCTATAGGCATCCCCACTAATGGTAATGGTTCTTTCAGCTTCCACATGTCTAATTGATCCATAGGAAGGTCCACTTTCAACTTTTGCAATTTCACTCAGTCGTACTGGTTCTCCTGAAGGAGTGTAGATAAAAAGAGAAGATAAATCAGATTGATTATTACGAAAGCTTTGATCCAGCTGAACCCAAATATCATATTCTTCAGTCCCATCGCGTAATACAGAAACCTTTTTCCCATTGAAAGCGGTTCTTACAGTACTTGCTATTTCTCTAGCGCGTAGACCAAGTCTTGATGCTTTATCACGATTAATAATAACTTTTAACTCTGGACGGCTTCGATCAAAATCATCTGTGAGATCAACTAAACCTGGAATGTTTTTGATTTTTCTTTTTATTATTTCAACGGATTTAGAAATTTTGTTAAAGTCTTCACCTTGAACTTCTATGTTAAGTGCTACTCCTGTTGGAGGTCCACTACGAGCTTCTGCTAGTTTGATTTCTACACCTACCATTTGATCTAATTTCCGACGAAGTTTTTTGATTATCAAAGATGGTTTTTCAATCCAATTTTGCCAACTAGGAAAATCAAGTACGACGTGACTCAGATATGTTGTCGTACTTCCTGCAGAAGCCGCACCGGAACCTCTTCTTTGACCTACATTTGCAACTACTGCATCTAGTCTAGACTGATCCTCATTTACAAAATTTTCAACTGATCTAACATACTTATTAGAAACTTCTAGAGTTGTTCCAAGAGGAGCCCTGATGTTAACAACTGCTTCACTTGGTTCTGTTTTTGGGAAAAATTCTATTCTTTTTCTCGGGAATGTGTTTTTACCATACCAGTAGAAAGTTCCTACAAATAGAAAGATAAATATAAACAAAGTAATGTATCTGAATCTCAACACTTTACGTAGGATATATTGATATAAGACTAATATTTTAGATTTTTCTACCAATTTCAATTCATCAAAATTTGAAGTAATTTCTTCTTTAACTTTCACTTTCATTAAAGTTGAGCATAAAACAGGGTTTATAATAACTGCAACTAAAAGTGATGATGATAGAGTAACAATAAGAGTTTTTGGGAGAAAACTTATAAATTCTCCTGCAATACCAGGCATAAAAATTAATGGAAAAAATGCAGCAACAGTTGTAATTGTGGAGGTAGTAACTGGTAGCGCTATTTCTTTTGTTCCGAGTATAGCTGCATCAATTCGGTTTTTGCCAGCTTGTCTGTGACGGAAGATGTTTTCTACTATAACTATAGCGTTATCAACTAAAAGCCCAAGTGAAAGAATTAAACTAAAGAGTACTACAATATTCAAAGTAAATCCCATTACATTGAGGATAATCATGCTCACTAAAAAAGAAAGAGGTATTGCTACTGCAACAAGGAGTGCATTACTTATTCCCATTACAAGCAATAGAACCAAAAATACAAGAACAAATCCGCTTAATATATTGTTTTCAAGATCTTTTACTATCCTTTGAACTCTTTCACCTTGATCAGATAGGATACTAAATTTTACATTGTCTCCAAATTCATTTTTTAAACGCTGAAGTATTAATTTTACTTGATCTCTTATTGCGAGTAGATTTTCTCCACTACGTTTGACAATACTTAGTGAAACTGATTCTATTCCATCTAGTCTAGATTTACTTGATATTTCTTTAAATCCAAAGACTACCTTTGCGAGATCTTTTACTCTCACAGGGACTTGATTAGGGGCGGATATAAGTGCTTCATTAATTCCCTCTGCATTAATAAATTCACCTGGTACCCTTATAAGATATTTTGTAGGTCCCATTGTTACACTTCCACCAGGTAAATTAGTATTTTCGCTTTTTATGGATGAGCTGACCTGATTTAAGTCTAAGTTATAATAATTTAATTTTTCTGGATTAACATAAACCCTAATTTCTTTCTCGAGACCTCCAGCTCTTCGAACTTCTAGAATTCCGGGAATTCCTTCAATCTCCTGTTTAATTTTGTCTGCAAGATCTGTAAGTCCTAAGAGTCCAATGTCACCAGCAATATTTAAAATCATTAATGGTTGTTCAGAAAGATTTATTTCAGTGATTTTATAATCTTCAGAATCAGAAGGGAAATTGGGTTTAATCTGGTCCATTTTTTCTCGAACCTTTATCCTAGCATCACTGATATCGAAATCAGATGTGAATTCAAGTGTTAAAACGGCGACACTTTCTGATGATGTAGATTTAATTTTCTTTAAGTTTTTGATTGTTTTAAGTTCTTGTTCTGCCTTATTAGTAATAAGGGACTCTACATCTTCAGGTGAAGCACCAGGAAAAGGTATAGTGATAATTAATAGTGGAATCTGAATATCCGGTGCCGCTTCACGAGGGATCGAGTTATAAGCTTTAAAACCCGAAAAACTTATCACAATGATCATAACGAAAACAAATATTGGATTTCGTATAGCTATTTGACTTGGGTGCATAAATGAAGCTAGTTTCTAATTTTGAAAAGATTTTTCTTATTTGACGACATTAACATCTTCTCCATCTGTTAGTTTTGTGTGTCCTTCAACTACTATCATTTCTCCGTTTTTGAGGCCTTTTTGGATTTGAACTTGATCCTGTTTAGTTAATCCTACTTTGATGTTTCTCTGAAAAACTTTCCCCTTTTCAAAGACATAAACAACACGTCCTATTTCTTTTTCTAAAATGGAATGTCGAGGGATTACAATTTGATCTTCATCTATTATTTTGGTAAATGTAGCGCGAGCGAGCATACCTGGACGAAGCTTCCTTTCCTTATTATTGACTAATATTTCTACTGGGAATGTTCTATTACCAGAATCTGCCTCCAGTCCAATGTTCTTAACTTTTCCTAAAAAAATTTTATCTTCTAAAATATACAAAGCTACGTCAACTTTCTGTCCAATTTTAATATCTAGAATCTCTTGTTCTGGGACATTTATTTTCACTATAACACTGCTAAAATCAAGGATTTCAACTAATTTATCCCCCTTTCTAACAAATTCTCCTACTTTTATATATCGAGTTTTGATTGTTCCCTTTAATGGAGAAGATATCAGAGACTTTTTTAGATTTATTATAGCAAGTTCTCTACTTAGGCGAGATCTTTCTGCTCGAGTACGGGTTTGATCGAGTTGAGCATTTGAGATAAGATTTTTTTCAGCAAGTTTTTTATCACGCTCCATATTAATTTCAGCTAGATTTGAATCTGTAACAGCTATTTTGAGTTTTAATTGAAGCTCTTTTGTTGAAATTTCAAGCATTCTTCCATCTTTTTTTATTTCATCACCCTCTTCGAAATTAATTTTTTCTATAACTCCATCAATTTCTGATCTCATCAGTACTCGATTGTTGGGAAGTAGCGATCCAACGTAGGTTCTTTTAACATTAAACGAATCAGATTCAACAAATTTGATTCGGACGTTATTCTTTTTCTTATTATTTAATTTTTTATCAAATTTTCCCCATGATCCTTTTCTGCCTTTTTCTGATTCTTTCTTTTGATAGATCTTAGCTTTGTCATTAGATTCTTTATTTGAATTGTGTTTTTCAGAGGAGTTATTTTTTTCACAACCAACAAAAGAAAAAGTAACCAAGGAAATTAAAAAAAATAATTTTTTAAAAGTACTTTTGTAATTTTTTAAAAATGGATATTTTATAAAAAAATCAATAATATATTTTTTGTTTTTAAGCATCAAATAATCATAAAAAAGTTAAGTTTAAAATAAAAATAATAAATGAAGATTAAAGTATTTTATGAAG